>NZ_JAEKEC010000004.1:300000-403997 GCF_016651305.1 Pseudomonas sp. TH06
GCTTTATCCGCCGCCGCCCGGCGCCAGCCAAGTGCTCGGTCTGGAGTGTTCCGGGGTGATCAGCGAGGTCGGTGCGGGCAGTTCGTGGCAGGTGGGCGACCGGGTCTGCGCCTTGCTGGCCGGGGGCGGCATGGCCGAAGAGGTGGTCGTCGACGGACGGCACGTGCTGCTGGTGCCCGAAGGTGTATCGCTGATCGAAGCCGCGGCATTACCTGAGGTTTATGCAACAGTCTGGCTGAATGTGTTTCAACTTGCGGCACTCAAACCGGGTGAGAAAGTTCTCTTGCACGCCGGGGCAAGTGGAATCGGTTCAGCGGCCATTCAGTTGTGCAAGGCGTTTGGCAACCCCTGTTGGGTCAGCGTCGGCTCGACCGAGCGTTTGGCTTACTGTGAAGCGCTGGGAGCCCAGGGCGGGGTGATTCGTACCGATGATCTGGAAAGCCTGCGCGACTTCGGGCCGTTCGATGTGATTTTGGATCCGGTCGGCGGCAATTATTCGGCGCTCAATCTCAAGTTGATGGCGCTGGACGGGCGTTGGGTGTTGATCGGGTTGATGGGTGGCCGCGAGGCGAAACTCGATTTGGCGCAGGTGTTGGCCAAGCGTGTGCAATTGCTGGGCTCGACGCTGCGCAGTCGTGACGATCAGTTCAAGGCGGATCTGTTCAGTGACCTGAGCCAGCATGTGTGGCCGCTGTTTGCCGAAGGGCGCTTGAGTCCGCAGTTGGCCAAGGCTTTTCCGGTGAAGGATGCCGAGGCGGCGTTTGCCGAGTTGGCGAGCAATACCGTATCCGGGAAACTGGTGTTGGTGATTGACGACAGTTTGAGCTGAGAACGCAAACCCTGTAGGAGTGAGCCTGCTCGCGATGGCGGTCTGTCAGTCAGCATTGATGTTGTCTGACAGACCGCCATCGCGAGCAGGCTCACTCCTACATGTGATCTCCGTTATTTCCAGAGATGGATCGGCCAGTTAGCCTGTTGAGCGTGCTCAAGCAGAACCGGATCCGGATTCACCACATGCGGGAAATCCACTTTCAGCAGCAGCGGCAAATCATTGCGTGAGTCGGAATAGAAACTCGCGCCTTCCAGATTTTCCTCTTCAGCATCCAGCCATTCCAGCAACCGCGTAATCTTGCCTTCGCGATAGGTCAGGGTGCCCACGGTGTGGCCGCTGTACACGCCATGCGCGACTTCCAGTTCGATGCCGAGAATTTCATCGATACCCAGTCGGTCAGCAATCGGTTTGACCAGGTGGGTGCCCGAAGCCGAGATCACCAGAATCCGGTCGCCGGCCTTGCGGTGGGCGGCGATGGTTTTGGTCGCGTCGCTGAAGATGATCGGTTCGATGAAGTCTTCGACCCACGGACCGACAAGGTGCTCGACCTCTTCCGGCGTACGGCCGATCAAGGGTTCGAGGCTGAATTCCATGTAGTCTTCCATGCGCAATTTGCCATGGCTGTAAGCGTCCATCAGCTCATTGTTCTTGCGCATGAACGATTCGGGATCGACCCAGCCCAGACGTCCCATCTGTTCACTCCACAAGGTGGCGCAGTCGCCGTGGATCAGGGTTTCGTCCAGATCAAAAATTGCCAGGGCCATCAGTTCTCTCCGAGAACAGCTGCGAGCTACAAGCTTCGAGCTGCAAGAATTGGAATCAAGTACACCGCAGTCTACAACCTGAAGCTAGTCGCTCGACGTTTGCAGCTACTTTTTAAGCTACCTCACACAGGGCCGTCGGATCGATGGAAAGTGCCAGACGCTGACCATCGGGGTGCAGATCGGCGGCCGAGCGGTTAAGCACATCGACCACCAGTTCCACGCCACGGGCTTCGACGCGATAACGGATGACATTGCCGAGCAGGCTGTGGCTGCGGATCTGTGCGTCGAGTTCGCCGTTCAGGCTCAGTTCGATGGCTTCCGGGCGGATGGCGATACGGTGGTTGATCGGGCGCTGCAACAGTTTCGAGGCGCTGTCGGCATCGAGCAGGTTGTAGTTGCCGATGAAACCGGCTGCGAATACATCGACTGGCGCGGTATAGAGGGTTTCGGCGTCGCCGCTCTGTACGATTTTTCCCTGATTCATCAGGAAAATGCGATCAGACATGGTCAGCGCTTCTTCCTGATCGTGTGTGACGAAAATCGTGGTCAGGCCAAGTTCGCGCTGGATCTGCCGGATCTGTTCGCGCAGATGTTTACGAATCCGTGCATCGAGTGCCGACAGCGGCTCATCCAGCAACAACAGACGCGGGCGGGTGACCAGCGAGCGGGCGAGGGCGACACGCTGGCACTGGCCACCAGAAAGTTGATGCGGATAGCGGCTGGCGAAGTCGTTCAGTTCAACCAGTTTCAACACTTCGGCAACGCGTTTATGGCTGTCGTCGGCATTGACCTTTTGCATGCGCAGACCGAATGCAACGTTCTGTTCGACGGTCATGTTGGGGAACAGGGCATAGCTCTGAAACACCATGCCGATCCCGCGTTTCTGCGGACTCAACGGCACGATATCGACGCCATCCAGCAGAATCTTGCCGCCATCCACCGACGTCAGGCCGGCGATGCAGCGCAACAGCGTGGATTTGCCGCAACCGGACGGGCCGAGCAGGGTGACGAATTCGCCCTTGTTGATTTCGCAGTTGATGTCGCTGAACACCGTGGTGCCAGCGTAATTCTTTTGCAGGTGTTGGACGCTGACATAGCTCATTCGCTTTTGTCCTTGTTCAAAATGTTGGCGATCCAGGTCAGGACCAGCACGAAAAAGAAATACGAAATAACCAGGGCGCTGGTGAAGTGGCCGCTGCTGTTGCGCATGTTGTTCAGATAGACCTGCAGGGTTTCGTAGCGGGTGCCGACGAGGATGTTGGCGAAGACGAATTCACCGAACAGGAACGAGAACGACAGCAGCAACGCGACCATCAGGCCTTTGCGCAGGTTCGGCAGCACCACCAGAAACGCCGCTTGAAAGGTGCTGGCGCCGAGCAGTTGCGCGGCGTCCATCAGGTCGCGCAGGTTGATCGCTTGCAGGTTGTTGGTGATCGCCCGGTACATGAACGGCAGCGCCACGGTGAAGTAGCAACCGATCAGAATCCACGGCGTCCCGACCATCGCCATCGGCCCGGAACCGTACAGTTGCAACAGGCCCACCGAAGACACCACGGGCGGCACCGCGAAGGGCAGCAGGATCAGGATGTTCATCAGCGCATCGAGTTTCGGGAAGTGGTAATGCACCACAAACAGCAGCGGCAGGATCAGCACCACTGACAGCACCAGCGCGCCGACACAGACGAGCAGAGATTGGCCAAAGGCGTGGAGGAAGCGCGGGTCGCTCCACAACTGGATGTACCACTTGAAGGTGAAACCGCTGGGCAGAATGGTTGCCGACCAACTGCTGGCGATCGAATAGACCAGCGTGCCCGCCAGTGGCAGCAAGAGGATGGCGAACAGCAGGTAGACCACGACGCGGTGGTAGACACCGGCCGGGCCGGATTCAGCGCGAGACATGGTAGCTCCTCTTCAACAGCAGTTGATGCACGACCGTGACGATGGTCATCAGCGCCACCAGTACCACGGCCAAGGCGCTGGCCAGGTTCGGATCGAGGGAAATATCCCCGGAGACCATCGCCGCAATACGGATCGGCAGCACGTTGAAGTTGCCGGTGGTCAGCGCGTACACCGTGGCGTAGGCGCCGAGGGCGTTGGCCAGCAGGATCACGAAGGTGCCGAGCAGCGCCGGGGTCAGCACCGGCAAACCGATGTGCCGCCAGAACTGCCAGCCATTGGCACCGAGCAGCGCAGCGGACTCGCGCCAGTCTTCACGCAAAGCGTCGAAGGCCGGGTAGAGCAGCAACACGCCGAGCGGAATCTGGAAGTAGGTGTAGAGAATGATCAGGCCGGTTTTCGAGTACAGGTTGAAGTCCTGAATGATCCCGGCCTGCTTGAGCATGATGGTGAAGCTGCCGTTGAACCCGAGCAGGATGATGAACGCGAAGGCCAGTGGCACGCCGGCAAAGTTGCTGGTCATGTTGGCGAAGGCATTGACGAAATTGCGCAGTTTCGAGTCGACCCGGCGCAGCGAATAGGCGCCGAGCACGGCGATGATGATGCCGAATACACTCGACCAGAAACTGATCTCGAGGCTGTACTGGATTGCTTGCAGATAAAACTTCGAACTGAAGATTTTGGTGAAATTTTCAATGCCCCAGCCGAACTCTTCCGATTGCAGGCTGTTGATCATCACCCAGACCAGCGGGGCGATTTCGAAGACGATAAAGAACAGTGCGAAGGGCACCAGGCACAGGGCCGCCAGCCATTTGCCGCGAGTCATGGCATTCACTTGAGCAACTCCCGGCACACAGGTTTGTCGTGAGGCACGCCGAGCAGTTCGCAGACCGTGCCGCAGATTTCCGTCTGTTTCGGTGCTGCGTTTGCGTCGAGGCTGAAGGCGTCACCGAGGACGAACAGCGGCACCTGGCGCTCTTCCGGCAGCAGGCCGTTGTGCGAACGGTCGTTGTTCATGCCGTGGTCGGCCGTCACCAGCACTTGATAACCGGCGTCGAGCCAGCCCTGCACATAGTCGGCGAGGTAGATGTCGGCGAAACGCGCGCTGTTGCGGTATTGCGCGGTGTCGAGGCCGTGCTTGTGGCCGGCGTCGTCGATGTTCATCGGGTGGATCAGCAAGAAGTCCGGCGCGTGGCGCAAGCGCAGGTTTTCGGCGTCGGCGAACAGGTGTGAATCCGGGTAGTGATCTTGCCAGTAGAAGTGGCCGTACTGGATCGGCAGTGTCGGATCGTCGGTATGACGGTCGCGCGCGGCCACGAACGGCGAGCGGTTATACAACTCGCTGACCCAGTGATAGGCGGCAGCGGCGGTTTTCAGCCCGGCGTCGCGAGCGTAGTGATAGATGCTGCGCTGGGTGGACAGACGCGAAACATTGTTGTGGACGATGCCGCTGTCAATCGGCGGCACGCCGGTGAGGATGCATTCGTAAAGTGGTCGGGACAGGGCCGGCAACTCGCACTCCAACTGGTAGAGCGCGGCGCGTCCTGCGCCAACGTAAGCCTGCAGATGCCCCATGGCGTGGCGCGCGACTTCGAAATTGAGGCCGTCGAGCACGACAAGGATGACGTTGTGCTTCATAGGGGCAAAAACTCCGCGAAACAGAAAATTCAAGATTCAACCTGGATCCCCTGTAGGAGTGAGCCTGCTCGCGATAGCGGTGGATCAGTCAAGACTGTTGTTGAATGTTCGACCGCTATCGCGAGCAGGCTCACTCCTGCATGGGGATTTGTTTCAGATCACAAAGTGGTGATCAGCCGCTTTATTTCATCTCTACGATGACTTCTTCGTTCCACTTCTGCGGCAGGGCCTTGGAGGTTTTTTCCCACGCATCAGCGTCTTTGATCGGCGTGACTTTTTTGTACTGTTCGTTTGGCAGCAGTTTGGCTTTGACGTCTTCCGGCAGTTGCAGGTGCTCGGCGCGGATCGGACGGGCGTTACCGCGGGCGAGATTGGTCTGGCCGGCGTCGCTGAAGATGTATTCGCGGGTCAGCTTGGCGGCGTTAGGGTTTTTCGCGTACTTGTTGATGATCGTGGTGTAACCGGAAATCACCGAACCGTCAGACGGGATCAGCACGACATAGTCATCCGGGTTGGCCATCTTGGCCTTGTAGCTCAGGCCGTTGAAGTCCCAGACCACACCGACTTCGATCTCGCCTTTTTCCATGGTGGCGATGGTCGGGTTGGCCATCGACAGGCGACCTTGCTTGGCGATGTCGGCAAACAACAGCAGGGCCGGCTGGAGGTTTTTCTCGTCGCCTCCGTTGGCCAGTGCAGCGGCGAGTACGCCGTTGGCGGCTTGCGCAGCGGTGCTCACGTCACCGATGGAGACCTTGTATTTGCCGCCTTTGAGGTCAGCCCATTTGGTCGGCACTTCGGAGCCGTGCAGCAGTTTTTTGTTGACGATGAAGGCGATGGTGCCGGTGTAGGCCAGTGCCCAGTTGCCGTCCTTGTCCTTGGCCCAGGCCGGGATCTGTTCCCAGGTGCTCGGTTTGTACGGCTGCACCACGCCTTGCTTGACCGCGATCGGGCCGAAGGCTGCACCGACGTCGCCGATGTCGGCGCTGGCGTTGTCTTTCTCGGCAGCGAACTTGGCGATTTCCTGAGCCGAGCTCATGTCGGTGTCGATGTGTTTCAGGCCGTAGGTCTTGGCCAGGTCTTCCCAGGTGCCTTTCCAGTTGGCCCAGTCATCGGGCATGCCGACGCTGTTGACGGCGCCTTCCGCTTTCGCAGCGGCTTCGAGGGTTTTCAGATCGGTGTCGGCCGCCATCGCGGCGGTGCACATTGCAATGGTCGAGCCTAACAGTGTTGCCAGGAAAAGCTGTTTCATTCCGAAGCTCCTTGGTCGTGTTCAACGCTGCGATTGCGGTTTGTGTTGGTCTAGGTCAGCAATACCTGAGCCAATTTAAGGGGGCTGGATGACACTTTGATGTCGGTGGTCGTCCGGCGAGCCTTTTATTTGCCCGGTTTCGACCGCTGCCCGCTAAGCGTAGACCATGCTCAAAGCCCCGGCGGGCAAGGGACTTGGCCGATGTATTGCAAGTCATTTAGGCGACCGTTCAGCAGGATTGTCATCTCTCGGTCATCTGCACTGCCTAGGCTTGCAACTCTCGAAAGCGGCGCGATCGCCGTGCGGTTTTGCCCCGAAACAGTGCTGGTCTAGTCCAGATAGGTAACGTTGATGCGCGATGAGGCAACAAAAGCGGTGACAGCGATTGGCCAGGTATTGCAGGAACAGCTCGATCACGGGTTGTTGGCTGCAGGCAGCAAGTTGCCGGCCGAGCGCAAGCTCAGTGAGTTGTTTGGCACGACGCGGATTACTGTGCGCGAGGCGTTATTGCAGTTGGAGGCGCAGGGGCAGATTTATCGCGAGGAGCGGCGGGGCTGGTTCGTTTCGCCGCCGCGTCTGGCGTACAACCTGATGCAGCGTAGTCATTTTCACGCGATGGTCAGTGCGCAGGGGCGGGTGCCTTCGACCGAGGTGATTTCGGCGCGCCTGCAACCGGCGTCGGCGGCGGTGTGTGCGTGGCTGCAGTTGCCGGCGTTGTCGAGTGTGATTCAGATCTGTCGGTCGCGGCGGATTGATGGGCGGTTGGTGCTTTATGTTGAGCATTATCTGAATCCGCAGTTTTTTCCGGGGATTCTGGATTTTGATTTGAATCAGTCGATTACTGAGTTGTATGCGTGGCATTACGATTTGCACTATGGGCGGGTGCGGTTTGAGATTGTGCCTACGTCGTTGTCGGTGGATGCGGCGGCGGCTTTACGGGTGTCGGTGGGGAGTCCGGGGTTGCGGATTGCTCGGGTTAATTATGATCAGCATGAGCGGTTGATTGATTGTGATCTGGAGTTTTGGCGGCATGATGCGATTCACGTGGGGGTTGATGTTGTTTGATCGTTTTGGGTGGATATCCGTTGCTGCGGTAACGGCTGCTTGGGGTTCCGCCCTGACGGCGGGTCACCTTTTCCAAACGCCGAAAAGGTAACCGAAAAGGCTTTACCCTGACGTTCGGCCCTCGCTTAGGCTCGGGTTCCTTCGCTCCGGGATCGATCCGGGCGCATCGCCTACGGTTTGCTTCGCTGCACCTCCTCTCGATGCATTTGGCTTCGCCAAACGGTCGCTGCGCTCCCACCCCCGGATCAATCCCTCCGCTCAGCCTGCCGACGGGCCTTCTAGATCAAGAGCGGTACTCGAGCTAACGCTCATTGTGTTGAGTGGGGCGGCATGCGCCGCGTTTGGGGTGTACTCGTTTTTTTTGTGACAGTGATGGCGGCCTGGCAGCCGACCATTCTCTGGCAGGCTGCACGCGGTCCATTGTGGGAGCTAGCCCTGCTGGCGATGGCGGCCTGACAGCCGACCATTCTCTGGCAGGCTGCACGCGGTCCAAATGTGGGAGCTAGCCTGCTGGCGATGGCGGCCTGACAGCCGACCATTTTCTGGCAGGCTGCACGCGGTCCATTGTGGGAGCTAGCCCTGCTGGCGATGGCGGCCTGGCAGCCGACCATTCTCTGGCAGGCTGCACGCGGTCCAAATGTGGGAGCTAGCCTGCTGGCGATGGCGGCCTGACAGCCGACCATTCTCTGGCAGGCTGCACGCGGTCCATTGTGGGAGCTAGCCCTGCTGGCGATGGCGGCCTGACAGCCGACCATTCTCTGGCAGGCTGCACGCGGTCCAAATGTGGGAGCTAGCCTGCTGGCGATGGCGGCCTGACAGCCGACCATTCTCTGGCAGGCTGCACGCGGTCCAAATGTGGGAGCTAGCCTGCTCGCGAAAGCACCCCCACAGTCGCCCCTTCTCTACTTGCCAGCCCCCGCATTGGCATACAAATAATCCGTCGCCAACGATGCCAATGTCCTGACGCCCACCACCAATGCCGATTCATCCACAAAGAATCCCGGATTGTGGTTCGGCGCTGCCTTGCTCATGTCCTGATCTCTTGGCGTCACGCCCAGAAATACAAACAGCCCCGGTACTTCCTTGGCGAAGAACGAGAAGTCTTCTGCGCCTCCCACCAGCGGTGCATTGACCACGTCATCCTTGGCTGCCCACTTCAAGGTCGGCAGCATTTTTTCGGTCAACGCTGGGTTGTTAATGGTCGGGTCGTATTTTTCGATGATGGTCACATCGGCTTTCGCGCCACCGCTTTCGGCAATTTTCTCGACGGTCTGGCGCACGTCGGCATGCAGTTTCTGGCGAATGCCGTAGTCGTAGGAGCGGATGGTGCCGGTCATGTCTACGGATTCGGGAATGATGTTGTAGCGGGTGCCGCCGTTGATGGTGCCGATGCTGACGACTGAGGGGTAAGACGAAATGTCGGTGCGGCGGCTGACCACGGTTTGCAGGCCGACGATGGTTTGTGCGCCGACGGTGATCGGGTCGATGCCGTCCCAGGGACGGCCGGCGTGGGTTTGTTTGCCGAGGATTTTGATGCGCAGGTCGTCGGAGCTGGCGAGGGTGGCGCCGGGGCGGTAGGCGATCTGGCCGGCGGGGATGCCGGCCCAGACGTGCAGGCCGAAGACCGCGTCGGGTTTGGGTGATTTCATCACGCCTTCTTCGACCATCATTTTTGCGCCCCAGGTGTTTTTGCCGTCGGGGATGAAGTCGCTGGGGCCTTCTTCGGCGGGCTGGAAATAGAACACCACGGTGCCGGGCAGGGTGTCGCGCATGCCGGTGAGAATTTTCGCTGTGCTGAGCAGGATCGCGGTATGGGCGTCGTGGCCGCAGGCGTGCATGACGTCGACTTCTTTGTCGAGGTAGGTACCTTTGGCTTTCGAGGCGAACGGCAGGTCGGCGACTTCCTTGACCGGCAGCGCGTCCATGTCGGCGCGCAGGGCCACGGTCGGGCCGGGCAGGGCGCCTTTGAGAATGGCGACCACGCCGGTGCGGGCGACGCCGGTTTTGACTTCCAGGCCCATGGCTTTGAGTTGTTTGGCGACCAGTTCCGACGTGCGTTTTTCGCTGTTGCCGAGTTCCGGGTGGGCGTGGATGTCGCGGCGGGTTTCCAGTAGTTCGGGTTCAAGCTGTTTGGCTTGTGCGGCGATCTGTTCGCGGGTGCTGTCCATTGTCGCCGCGACGGCGTTGCTGGCGAAAAAGGTGAACAGCACAGCTTGGGCAATGCGTGTCAGCTGCATCGGGTTTCTCCATGGTTATTATTTTTTTTTGGCTTCCCTGCCTGTGACCCGAACCTCATGCCTAAGTGCTATTCCTTCGGCAGGCCACCGCCAGCAGTGATCACTTGCACACTCATTCTCGGCGTCGCCAGATCCAGCCCTGCCTCGTCGAGATGGCGTTTGAGCGACAGGTTGAAGGCCCGGGAAACTTCCCATTGTTTGATCGGCGCGGTCTTGAAGCGGGCGCGCAGAATCGCGCTGCCGGACTCAAAACTCTCCACACCCTGAATCTCCAGCGGCGACCAGATGTTGCGGCGTTGCAACGGATCGGTGCGCATTTTCTGGCCGACTTCGCGCATCAGTTTGATCGCGTCGTCGATTTCCATGTTGTACGGCACGGCCACGCGGAAAATCGCGTAACCGAATTCCCGCGAGTAGTTTTTGATGCTTTTGATTTCGCTGAACGGAATCGTGTGGACGATGCCGTCGATGTCGCGCAGGCGCACGGTGCGGATGGTCAGGCCTTCGACGGTACCGAGGTGGCCACCGACGTCGACGTAGTCATCGATGGCCAGGGAGTCTTCGATGATGATGAACAGGCCGGTGATCAAATCCGCGACCAGCGACTGCGCACCGAAACCGATGGCCAGACCGATGACACCGGCACCGGCCAGCAGTGGCGTGACGTTCATGCCCATGTTCGCCAAGGCGACGATCAACGCAATGATGAAAATCGCCACGAACAGCACGTTGCGGATCAGCGGCATCATTGTCTGTGCGCGGGCGTTGGCCAGGCCTTTTCGTGAGCGGGTGAGGGCGTGATGGACGGCGGTGTCGGCGAGGATCCAGATCAGCCAGGAGAAGATCAATGTGCCGATCAGGCTGAACAGTTTGACGCTGACGTCATGGCCTTCGCCTTCGGCAAATCCGATCAGCGACTGGCCCCACACGCGCAAGCCCAGTTCGATGAACGCCAGCCATACCAGCAGATGCGCGAGGGTATAGAAGAAGTTTTTCAGGCGCTCGGAGTAGAGCGCGTGACGTTTCGCCCCGCGTTGCGGTTTCAGCGAATGTCGGCGTACCAATCCATTGATCACCATGCACAACACCAGCAACACGGTGCAGATCAGCGACTGGCGCAGCGCGGTGCTGGTGTCGCCGGCGGAGACGAAGGTGGCGAACAGCGAGATCCCGACCAGCACCAGTGCGGGCATGTACCAGAAGGTGCCGAGGATTTCGATGGTGTCGCTGAGGGCGCGGCGCGTCAGGCGCCGCGACAACGGTTGGTTACGGATCAGGTGGGCAATCGGTCGGCGGAAACGCAGGATGAACAAACCGGTCGACAGTGCGGCGAGGACATTGGCGACGGTCGCTGCGGTGTGCGCCAGGTGTACGCCGAGGCTCTCGATCAGGCGCGGGTCGTTCAGCGCTTCACCAAACGCGGCGAAGCTGCCGATCAGCCACAACGGTCGGAACGCCTGATGGCGCAGGATGTAGAGCGCGCGATGGCGATGCGGGCCGTCGAGCAAGGAGAACGCGATTACGCAGATCGCCGAGAAACACGTGCCGACCACCAGCGCATAGGCCAGCACCATCGCCAGGCTTTTGCCCAGCGACGACGGCAAGGCGTAGCTCATGTAAACGGTCATTACCAGGGCGATCAGCCATGGCCCGAGTTTGCGCAATGCGAAGCGCAGCATGTCGAGGGCCTTGGGGTGTTGCGGCAATTCTTCGGTGAGGCCGAAACGCATGCGCACCCGGTGACCGAGCCAGATCAGCGCGGCGGCGAGCAGGCTCCAGACCATCAGGATCACCGCAAAGCCGAAGATGATCGGCAGCCATTCACTGGCCGGGAGCATCATTGCTTTCAGCTCATCCTTGGCCAGATCGAATTCGTTGGACCAGCGATTGAGCGGGCTGTCGGCGCCGGAGAATTGTTTTTCGAAATTGGCCAGCGTGCCGCCAATCAGCCCGAGTACGCCTTCTTCGGGAGAGGCCTGGGCTTTTTTCGTGGCGTCACGGAGTTTCTTCAGATCGCTCAGCAACTGCGCACGTTGCTTGTCATTTTCCAGCGACTTGATGACTTCGTCGAGGGATTGCCCCAGCGGTTCCTGCGCCTCGGGCTGTGTCTTGCTGGTGTTGAGCAGGCCCGGCAGACCGACTGCGTGGGCAGGCGCCACGGGCAGCAGCGTCATCAGGCAGATAAGTAAAAAGCAGGGCAGGGCAAAAAGACGAGCAAACACTAGGCGGTCAACCTCGCAACGGGCGGATTCGCTGGAGTGTACGAGCCCGCCTGACTCAATGCGAGTCGGGCGCGGATTTATTCGTTGAGTTTGGCGAGGATCTTGTACACCACGGTGGCGAGAATCATCAGCATACCGATCCACATGGCAAAGACACCGGCGTTTTTGTCGCGGAAGTTAAAGCCGATCGCCAGCAGGATCATTCCGCACAGGATGGGAATGAGCATGGCGTGGAACGAAGACATCGAGATCATGAAGACTGCCTTGTCTGAAGGGATGATTTAAGTCTAGGCCGGTTTTGATTGAGCAGTTCTGATGTGTATCAGAAATGAGCCGGTTTTGCTTTGATCGTGTGGCGAGGGAGCTTGCTCCCGCTCGACTGCGTAGCAGTCGCAATACCTGAGTTCGCGATATGACTGATCATCGCGGCGGCAGGTCGGGGCTGCTTCGCAGCCCAGCGGGAGCAAGCTCCCTCGCCACAAAAGCAGGGATTACGGCAATTCGCGGCAGGCGTAGAACGCGCTCAGCACTTTGACCAGGTGCGCCAGGTCATGGCTGCCGCACAGCTCGCGAATCGAGTGCATGGCGAAAGTCGGCAGACCGATATCGACGGTGCGCACGCCCAGGTGGCTGGCGGTGATCGGGCCGATGGTCGAGCCGCAGCCCATGTCGCTGCGTACCACGAAGCTTTGCACCGGGACTTCTTCGGCCATGCACAGATGACGGAAGAACCCGGCGGTTTCGCTGTTGGTGGCGTAGCGCTGGTTGCTGTTGACCTTGATCACCGGGCCGGCGTTGAGTTTCGGGCCGTGGTTGGCGTCGTGCTTCTCGGCGTAGTTCGGGTGCACGCCGTGGGCGTTGTCGGCCGAGACCAGCAGGGACTTTTGAATGGTGCGGACGAACTCGTCACCTTCCGGCAGCAGGCGGCGCAGGGTCTGTTCGAGCATCGGGCCGTCGGCACCGCAGGCCGAGCAGGAGCCGACTTCTTCGTGGTCGTTGCACACCAGCACGCAGGTTTCGTCGGTTTCGGCAGTGAGCAGAGCTTGCAGACCGGCGTAGCACGACAGCAGGTTGTCGAGGCGCGCGCCGGCAATGAAATCGCCGTTCAGGCCAATCACCGCAGCGCTTTGCGTGTCGTAGAAACTCAGCTCGTAATCGAGCACCACGTCGGCGTTGAGGCCATGTTCGCGGGCCAGTTGATCGGTGAGCACGGCGCGGAAATCGACGCGCTCGTCACCGGCAAACTGCGCGAGGATCGGCGGCAGTTCGGTCTGTGCGTTGATCGCCCAGCCTTGGTTGGCCTCGCGATTGAGGTGGATGGCCAGGTTGGGAATGATCGCGATCGGTGCCTTGAAGTCGATCAACTGGCTCTCGACTTTACCATCGCGGCGGAAGGTCACGCGGCCGGCCAGCGACAGATCGCGGTCGAACCACGGGGCCAGCAGCGCACCGCCGTAGACTTCGACGCCCAGTTGCCAGAAACCCTGACGCTGCAGCTCCGGTTGCGGTTTGACCCGCAGACATGGGCTGTCAGTGTGCGCGCCGACCAGGCGGATGCCGCCGTGCAGTGGCGAAGTACGGCCCATTTTGATTGCGACGATCGAGGAGTCGTTGCGGGTGACGTAATAGCGGCCGTTAGGCTCGGTAGTCCATGGCTCGCGCTCGTCGAGGCGCACGTAACCGGCGGCCTCCAGACGTTGAACAAGGCTGGCAGTGGCGTGGAACGGGGTAGGGGAGGCCTTGAGAAAGTCGATCAGGCCTTGGTTCAACTCTTCGCGCATAAGAAACTCCAGACAGCAATGGCCGGGAGTTTAACGCATTGACCAGGGAATTGAATCTGCACCGGATCCCTGTAGGAGCTGCCGCAGGCTGCGATCTTTTGATCTTGCTGTTTATAAGATCAAAAGATCGCAGCCTGCGGCAGCTCCTACAGAGGGTACGGTCAGAACGGTGCCGGGCACTCGAAGCGCAGGCGTTCACCGGTTTGCGGATGGGTGAAGCTGAGCATGCTCGCGTGCAGGCACAGGCGCGGCCAGGCAGCGAGGGCTTGTTCGTGGGCGTAGAGGCCATCGCCGAGCAACGGATGACCGATCGACAGCATGTGCACGCGTAACTGGTGCGAGCGGCCGGTGATCGGTGTCAGCTCGACGCGGCACCAGTCGCCACAACGTTCCAGCACACGCCAGAAGGTCAGTGCATGCTTGCCGAATTCATGATCGACCACGTGGCGCGGCTTGGTTGGCGGGTCGTAGCGCAGCGGCAAATCGATACTGCCACTGTCCAGTTCCGGCTGGCCCCAGGCCAACGCGGTGTAGGCCTTTTCGGTTTCGCGGTCGTGAAACTGGCGCGACAGTTCGCGGTGGGTGTCAGCGTCACGGGCCAGCAGAATGATCCCGGAGGTTTCCCAGTCCAGGCGATGGACGATGCGTGCTTCCGGGTAGCCGTTTTCCTGCAAGCGGGTAATCAGGCAGTCCTTGTTGTCGTCGGCGCGACCGGGCACCGAGAGCAGCAGGGTGGGTTTGTCGACCACCAGTACGGCGGCGTCCTGATGGATGATGCGGATGTTGGACAACGGCATTAAAACAGCCTCGTAACAAATGCCAACGGCGGTTCAGGGCCATTCCGTTTCGGGAATGGACCTGAACCGCCGTCGTTCCTGCCGGATCGACTCAGCGATCTGGCAGGGTGATGTTGAGTTCCAGAATCGAGCAACTGCCCTGGCTTTCCAGTGCAACATGTACGTCGTCGTTGCCGATGTTGACGTACTTGCGGATCACGTCGACCAGTTCCTTCTGCAAGGCTGGCAAGTAATCCGGCGTGCTGCGCTGGCCGCGCTCATGCGCCACGATGATCTGTAGACGCTCTTTCGCTACCGAGGCAGTGCTTGGCTTTTTGTTGGCACGAAAGAAGTCAAAAAGGTTCATTACCTACCTCCAAACAGGCGCTCGAAGAATCCCTTCTTCGTAACATCGAGGAAACGATGTTCTTTTTCTTTGCCCAGCAGACGATCAACGGCATCGCTGTACGCCTGACCGGCATCGCTCTGGTCGTCGAGAATCACCGGGACGCCCGAGTTGGATGCCTTCAGGACTGCCTGAGACTCCGGGATGACGCCCAGCAGGGTCACTGCCAGAATTTCCTTCACGTCTTCAACGCCGAGCATTTCGCCATCACTGACGCGCTGTGGGTTGTAACGGGTCAGCAGGAGGTGTTCCTTGATCGGCTCTTCGCCGTTTTCGGCACGACGGGACTTGCTCGCCAACAGGCCGAGCATGCGGTCGGAGTCACGTACCGAGGACACTTCCGGGTTGGTCACGATGATCGCTTCGTCGGCGAAATACATGGCCAGGTGTGCACCTTTCTCGATGCCCGCCGGGGAGTCGCAGACCACGAAGTCGAAGTCTTCCTTCAACTGCATCAGAACCTTTTCCACGCCTTCGACGGTCAGCGCGTCTTTGTCGCGGGTCTGACTGGCGGCCAGTACGTAGAGGTTTTCCAGGCGCTTGTCTTTGATCAGAGCCTGTTGCAGGTTGGCTTCGCCGTTGACCACGTTGACGAAGTCATACACCACGCGGCGCTCGCAACCCATGATCAGGTCAAGGTTACGCAAGCCCACGTCGAAGTCGACGATCACTGTTTTGTGGCCGCGCAGAGCGAGGCCGGTACCGATAGCGGCGCTGGTGGTGGTCTTACCCACACCACCCTTGCCGGATGTAACCACGAGAATCTTGGCCAAGGTGTTTCACCCCTAAGGAAGAAGGACTGTTCAGCCCCTGAAAAACATCTCTTGAAAACTACTGCAGTCGGACAGCCTTGGCTGGAATTTGGCTTTTGGCCTTTTTCCTACTTCGTTTGAGCCGTTTTCGCTACGTTTTAGAGATGCTTGGAAAATGCGGCAGTATCCGTTAAAGCCGAATGATGTTCAACACGTCGCCCGACAGGCTGATCTGTACGCCCGAGCCCCACATCGGATCACGACGCAAGTCCTCGGAAACCTTGTAGTGGCCTGCGATGGAGATCAGTTCAGCGCTCAATTGCTGACAGAAAATCCGCGCCTTGGTGTCGCCCTTGACCCCGGCCAGCGCACGACCGCGCATCGGGCCGTATACATGGATGTTGCCATCGGCGAGAAGTTCCGCCCCCGGACTGACCGAGGACACCACCACCAGATCGCCACCCTGGGCATATATCTGTTGGCCACCACGTACTGGCGTGGTGATTACGCGGGTCGCTTTGATGGTCGGTTCAGGCGGTTTTTCCGGTTTCTTTTTGACTTCGGCTTCCGGGGTTTCCAGCGGTCGCTCACGGGCGCCGGACGGCGGCAACACCGGAATGTCGATGGCGATGGCGGCGGCGATGTCTTCGATGCGGCTGGCACGAATCGCCAGGGTGCGCAGGCCATGTTGGCGGCACACGCGCATCAGGCCCGGCAGATCGACGGCGCCTTCGCTCGGCGGCAGTTTGTCCAGCGCCAGAACCAGCGGCGCGTTGCTGAAGAAGTTCGGCGCCTGGGCGACTTTGGCGGCCAATTGCCGATCGAGGCTTTCGAGGTCGTTACGGGCCAGTTCCAGCACAGTGATGGCCAGCATGCTGCCCTTGAGCTGGAATACGGGATCTTGGTCTAACGGTTCGGTTTGGCTCATGTCGGCATACAACGGCTTGTCACTAAAAGTGCCGAGACTTATAACGAGAACGCCCGCGAGCCGCAAGCCGGGTCGAACGATGTAGAATGCGCGGCCACTGTATTTACGGAAGCTTTAATGGATCGCCCGCGTTTTCGAAGAGCATTTCTATCTCCACGCTTCTGGCCGCTCTGGTGCGGTCTGGGGCTTTTATGGCTGATCGTGCAGTTGCCGTATCCGGCCTTGCTGACCATCGGTCGAGTTTTGGGCGCGTTGATGTATCGCGTGGCCGGCGACCGGCGGCGCATCGCCAAGCGCAACCTTGAATTGTGCTTCCCGGAAAAATCCGCCGCCGAGCGCAAACGCCTGCTCAAGGAAAACTTCGCCTCCACCGGCATCGCGTTTTTCGAGATGGCCATGAGCTGGTGGTGGTCCCGCGAGCGTCTGGCCAAACTGGCCCACGTCGAAGGCCTGGAGCATTTGCAAAAAGCCCGGCGCGAAGGCAAAGGCGTGATCCTGATGGCGGCGCATTTCACCACGCTGGAAATCGGCGCGGCGTTGCTCGGTCAACAGCACACCATCGACGGCATGTACCGCGAACACAAAAATCCGTTGTTCGACTTCATCCAGCGTCAGGGTCGCGAGCGGCACAACCTCGATTCGCTGGCGGTGGAGCGCGACGACGTGCGCGGCATGCTCAAGTTGCTGCGCTCGGGCCGGGCGATCTGGTACGCACCGGATCAGGACTACGGCGCCAAGCAAAGTATTTTTGTGCCGCTGTTCGGCATTCAGGCAGCGACCGTGACTGCGACCAGCAAATTTGCCCGTTTGGGCAAGGCGCTGGTGGTGCCGTTCACTCAGGAGCGTCTGGCGGACGGCAGCGGTTATCGCCTGACGATTCACCCGCCGCTGGAAGATTTTCCCGGCGAGAGCGAAGAGGCCGATTGCATCCGCATCAATCAGTGGGTAGAAAGCGCTCTGCGAGCCTGCCCCGAGCAATACCTGTGGGCGCATCGCCGCTTCAAGAGCCGTCCACCGGGCGAGCCGAAGCTGTACGCCAAACGTGGTTGATTGATCCATCCTTTTAAGCACCATGGAGTGTTGCGATGAGCCCAGCTGAACCGGTTACAGGTTTGATTCTTTCCGGCGGCGGGGCTCGGGCGGCGTATCAGGTGGGGGTGTTGGCGGCGATTGCCGAGTTGTTGCCGCTGGGCGCCGACAATCCGTTTCCGGTAA
This sequence comes from Pseudomonas sp. TH06, assembly GCF_016651305.1. Lineage (GTDB taxonomy): Bacteria > Pseudomonadota > Gammaproteobacteria > Pseudomonadales > Pseudomonadaceae > Aquipseudomonas. Next base: position 317,762 of record NZ_JAEKEC010000004.1, read on the forward strand.
TCGTCGGCACCTCGGCCGGGGCGATCAACGCCGTGAGCCTGGCCAGCGGCGCCACGGATTTTCGCGCCGCCATCGAACGCCTGACGCTGTTCTGGCAAGGCTTTCGCAGCCATCGCGTGTTGCGCAGTGACTGGCCGGGGGTGATCCGCCAGGCCAGCCGCTTCGTCAGCCACAGCCTGCTCGGCATGGGCCGGCACCTGCCGGTGGCGCTGCTCAACAGTTCGCCGCTGCGCGATCTGCTCAATGAAAAACTGCACATGCCCGGCATCGCCGAATCCATCGCGTGCAAGCAATTGCACGCGGTGGCGGTGACTGCGTTTGGCTATGAATCGGGGCAGGCGGTCACGTTCTATCAGGGCGGCGGCAAGATCGATTCCTGGTTGCGGCATCGGCGCATTGGTGTGCCGACGCAATTGTCGGTGGAGCATCTGTTGGCCAGTTCGGCGATTCCGCTGCTGTTCGCGCCGGTGAAACTGGGCGATGAATATTTTGGCGACGGTGCGGTGCGGCAATCGGCGCCGATCAGCCCTGCGCTGCACCTTGGCGCCAGTCGCGTGCTGGTGGTCGGTGTCAGCGGCAACCCGCGCGGGTTTGATCCGCAGCAGCCGCTGGAACGCAGCTACACGGGGCAACAGCCGACGTTGGCGCAGATTGGCGGGCACATGCTCAACAGCACGTTCATCGACAGCCTGGAGAGCGATATCGAGTTGTTGCAGCGTCTCAACCAGTTCAGCCATTTGACGCCCGCCGGGACACCGACGCGCGAATTGGGCGTGGCGCCGGTAGAGGTGCTGGTGATTTCGCCGAGTCAGCCGATTGATGAAATCGCAGCGCGGCATCGTCAGGAACTGCCGGCGGCGTTGCGCTTGTTCTTGCGTGGGCCGGGAGCGACCAAGACGAGTGGGGCGGGGGTGTTGAGTTATCTGCTGTTCGAGGCGGGGTATTGCAGCGAGTTGATCGATCTGGGGCGGCGTGATGCGTTGGCCAAGCGTGAAGAGCTGTGCCGGTTTTTGGGTATATCCGCAGCGGTGGTTCCGGCCTGAGATCTGTGGCGCGGCCTTCGCGAGCAGGCTCACTCCTACAAGGATTTATGTCGTAAGCGCAAATGGCATCAACAATGAACCCCTGTAGGAGTGAGCCTGCTCGCGATGGCGTCCTCGCAGACGCCACCTACACCTGCATCAGAAGTGGAACTTCACCAGGAAGCTGGTCACGTTCTGATTGGTGGTGAAGGCACGGGTGTCGTCGATCCCGTACTTGTCTTTCCAGTAATCGTACTCAACACCGACGTACAACTGCTTCTCGCCGAAATTCAGCGCCTTGCCCAAGTCGTATTTGACCTGTGGGTTGAAGTGCAGGTTGGCGTGGTATTCGCCACGGTTGTTGACGTCGTTGTCGACGACCCAGTCCATGTAGCCGTCGATCAGCACGTTCGAGTCGCCGACCGGAATGGTGTAGGACCACACTGGAGTGATCTGCCAGACGTTGTCACCCGGGCGCGAGCCTTCGGTGTGACGCTGGTAGAAGTTCAGCTGGAAGTAGTCGAAGCCCGGGATGGCCAGATCGAAGCCCGGGCCGATCAGGTAGGACTCGGTGTCACCTTCGCCGAACTCGTAAGTCAGCGCCAGCAGGACGTCTTTGATCGGGCCGAACTCGATCTTCTGGTCGAGCACCTTGCCCAGCGAGATACGCGGGCTGAACTCGCCGTAGTAGGTGTTCGGGCCGTTGTTGAAGTCCTTGTCACCGTTGTAGAAGATCTTGTCGACGAACAGGAAGTTGTCCCCATACTTCCACGCGTCGGCGTGCTCGAAGGTGACGGTCTGCTGAATCGCAGGGTTGACCTTGAAGTCTTTGCCATAGAGGTAGGTCAGGCTGTTGTTCTGCCATTGCAGCAGGCCATCGGCCATAGCCTGGCCGCCGGCCAACATCGATCCCGCGAGCATCAGGCTGGTGCACATACGTTTCATTCGGTTGCTCCCAAAGTAGGTGTTCCACGTTTATTTTTTTTAAGATCGGCGCTCTGGTGTGGCGCCTTTTTTCGTTGCTGCAAAAGTCATCCGATCGGTCAGCTTCTGTGTGTTAGCAAAAGCTGAGCCAAGGCTTTCGAAAAGCAAAAAAACGCCCGATCGGCTGCTGAAAAACAGTCGATTGAGCGTGTTTTCGGGATGCCTCGGTACTGGCCGGGGCCGGGATAAGTTGGCCCGTCGGTCAGGAATTAAATCCGGGCTTTTTTTTAGACCGAATTCATGAGGCCGCGGAGAATACTGACTCCTTGGCCAGCTCTCAAGTGCCCCGCAACAGAGCACCGACGACAGGTATGGGGCACGGTTGCGGGTCATCTTAGAAGTGCACCTTCACCAGCAGGCTGGCGGTGTTCTGATTGGTGTCGAGGTTGTGGCTGCTTTCGACGCCGTATTTATTTTTCCAATAGCTGTATTCGGTGCCGACATACAGCTGCTTCTGGCTCCAGCCCAAGGCTTTGCCGAGGTCGTATTTGATCTGCGGATTGATGTGCAGGTTGGCGTGGTAGGTGCCGCGCGAGTTCTCGTCGTTGTCGACGACCCAGTCCAGATAACCGTCGATCAACAGGTCGGAATTGCCCAGCGGAATGCTGTAGGACCAGCCCGGGGTGATCTGCCAGACACCGTCGCCGGGGCGCGGGCCTTCGGTCTGGCGGCGGAAGATGTTCAGGGTGACGTAGTTGAAGCCCGGCACTTTCAGATCGAAACCGGGGCCGATCAGATAGGCCTCGCTCTCACCTTCGCCGTACTCGTAAGTCATCGCCAGCAGCACGTCCTTGATCGGGCCGAATTCGAGCTTCTGGTCGAAGATCTTGCCGAACGAGAAGCGCGGGGTGAATTCGCCGTAGAAGGTGTGCGGACCTTTGTTGCGGTCTTCCTGGCCGTTGTAGAAGATCTTGTCGACGAACAGGAAGTTGTCGCCGTACTTCCACTTGTCGGCGTGCTCGAACGTCACCGTCTGCTGGATCGACGGGTTGATCGCGAAATTCTTGCCGTACAGGTAGCTCAGGCTGTTGGTCTGCCACAGCAGTAAATCGCCGGCCATGGCTTGACTCGCGGCCAGCAGGCCACCCCCCAACAGCATGTTTGTCTGAGTACGAATCATCTGTTGCTCCCTCTTGTTTTTATTTTTAAGGCGCAGAGCTGTTGCTTGCCCTTGTAGGAGTGAGCCTGCTCGCGATAGCGGTGAATCAGTCAACATTGATGTCGGTGCTGATGACGCAATCGCGAGCAGGCTCACTCCTACACAGGGCTTTGGGTGTTGCCGTTAATGCTGGTGTGCGTGGCAGTCGTTGATGGCCGCGCGCTCTGCGCCGCCAAGGACGTTGAACAGCAGGTTCAGCGTCAGCGCGCTGAGCGTGGCCATGGCGATGCCGCTGTGGGTGATCGGGCTCATCCACATCGGCAGATGCGCGAAGAACTCCGGGCGCACCACCGGGATCAGGCCCATGCCGATGCTCACCGCCACCAGCAACTGGTTGCGACGGTCACCGATGTCCGCTTCCTGGAGGATCTTGATCCCGGTCGCGGCGACCATGCCGAACATCGCAATCGCCGCACCGCCCAATACTGCCGGTGGAATCGATGCCACCAGGAACGCCGCTTTCGGCAACAGGCTGAGGACGATCAGCAAGCCGCCGGCGACGATGGTCACCGAGCGGCAACGCACGCCGGTCATCTGCACCAGGCCGATGTTCTGCGCGAAAGAGGAGTGGGTGAAGGTGTTGAAGAAACCGGCAACGAACGAGGCGCCGGCATCGCACAGCAAGCCGCGACGCAACATGCGTGGGCAGACTTCCTGACCGGTGATCTTGCCCAAGGCGAGGAACATCCCGGTGGACTCGACGAAGATGATCACCACCACCAGGCACATCGACAGGATCGGCGCGAGTTCGAATTTCGGCATGCCGAAATGCAGTGGGGTGACGAACTGCACCCATGGCGCGTTGGCCATGCCGCTCAGATCGACCATGCCGATCGCGCCGCACAACAGGTAGCCGAAGCACATGCCGATGAGGACGGAAATGTTCACCCAGAAACCGCGCATGAAGCGGTGGATCAACAGAATGGTGCCCAGCACCAGTGCGGCGATGGCCAGATAAATCGGTGAACCGAATTGCGCGGCGGCGGCACCGCCACCAGCCCAATTTACGGCCACGGGGAACAGCGACAAACCGATCGAGGTGATGACCGTGCCGGTCACCAGCGGCGGGAAAAAGCGTACGACCTTGGACATGAACGGCGCGATGATCATGCCGAAAAATCCGGCAGCGATGGTGGCGCCGAAGATCCCTTGCAGGCCGATGCCGGGCATGCCGGCCATGGCGACCATGCTGCCGACGGCGGCAAAACTGGCGCCCATCATCACCGGCATGCGAATGCCCATCGGGCCGATGCCCAAGGACTGCACGATGGTGGCGATACCGGCGACCAGCAGATCGGCGTTGATCAGGAAGGCGATTTCTTCACGACTCAGGCCAGCGGCCTGTCCAATGATCAGCGGCACCGCGATGGCACCACCGTACATCAGCAGAACATGTTGCAAACCGACCAGGATCAGTTGCAAAAGGGGCAATCGCTGAATGGCGGGTGCGTCGGGGATGCGCGCTTTGGACAGCTCGGACATGCAACACCTCGGATCTTTTTTATTCTTGTGATTGAACAGCTGCCGGGTTGCTCACAGCTGTTTCTGTGCATCAGGTAAAACCGCGTTGCGGCTAATCGCTGGCAAGCCAGCTCCCACACAGGCAGTGCAAAACCCTGTGGGAGCTGGCTTGCCAGCGATGCTTTTATTGCTTAGTTGGTCTGGGCTCCCTGGGCGATCCATGCACCGATCAGGTCACGTTCCTGCTGGGTCATCTGAGTGATGTTGCCCAGAGGCATGATCTGCGAGGTGATGGCTTGCGCCTGGATGCGCGCCGCGTTCTGGCGGATCTGCTCAGGGGTGTCGAACATCACACCCGCGGGTGCAGCGCTGAACAACGGGCTGGTCGGTTTGGCCGAGTGGCAAACCGCGCAGCGTTCTTGAATCACGCTGTGCACTTTGTCAAAACCAGGACCTGCGTTAGAGGCTTGCGCCGGTGCTGCGGCAGGTGCTGCTGCGGGGGCTGCAGGTGCCGCCGCTTCAGCCGGTTTCGCGCCACCACCCAGTGCTGTTTCCGGCAGCGGTTGGTACTCGATTTTTGCAGGCGCCTTGGCCACTTCCGGAGCGGTCGACATCGGTGCAGGACCGGTGACGTACGCCAGAGTGATCATGCCCACCGCTGCCACCGGCAGAGTCCAGGCAAACTTGTGGCTGTCGTGACGGGTGTTGAAGTAATGACGCACCAACACTGCCAACACTGCGATCCCGGCCAGGATCAACCAGTTGTACTGGCTGCCATACGTGCTCGGGAAGTGATTGCTGATCATGATGAACAGCACCGGCAGGGTGAAGTAGTTGTTGTGACGCGAACGCAGCAAGCCTTTCGCCGGCAACGCCGGGTCCGGCGTACGGTTCTCGGCAATCGCCGCCACCAATGCACGTTGCGCCGGCATGATGATGCGGAACACGTTACCGACCATGATGGTGCCGATGATCGCGCCGACGTGCAGGTACGCACCACGACCGCTGAACACCTTGCTGAAGCCATACGCCGCGCCGATGATCAGCACGAACAGAATGAAGCCGAGCAGGGCAGGGCGTTTGCCCAGAGCGGAGTCGCACAGGAAGGAGTAGATGAACCAGCCGAGGAACAGCGAGCCGATACCGATGGCCACGCCTTCAGGGCCGCTCAGGGTGCTGCCCGGAGCCAGCAGGTAGAGCGTTGGATTGGAGTAGAACACCACGCACAGTAGCGCGATACCCGACATCCAGGTGAAGTAGGCTTCCCATTTGAACCAGTGCAGGTTCTCCGGCATTGACGGTGGGGCCAGTTTGTATTTTTCCAGGTGATAGATACCGCCGCCGTGGATCGCCCACAGATCACCGGCAAGACCGGTTTTCGGGTTGACGCGGTTGAGGTTGTTCTCCAGCCAGACGAAGTAGAACGACGCGCCGATCCAGGCCACGCCAGTAATCATGTGAACCCAGCGCACGCTCAGGTTCAGCCATTCCAACAGATGTGCTTCCACAGTCTTTACCTCTCGCCTGTCACTCTTGTTGTCGAGTGATCAGACCTTCTCTTATTGGTGGGGGGCGAGGATCAAACGCTCATCCTCTTTGAAAAAATGCTCATCGCAGTTATTGCCTGTGCCACTGCGATCAACCACCAGGAAGTCATCCCGCTTTTCGATCGTCAGCACCGGGTGGTGCCAGACGCCGCGATGGTAATTGATGCCCTGCCTGCCGTTGGTGACGAAGGCGCGGACCAAGCCTGATACAGGTTCATCGCCAAGTGGCGCGACCACGATCAGAAAGGGGTTGCCGAGCAGCGGAATGAAAGCCTGGCTGCCCAGCGGATGGCGTTCCAGCATGCTCACGGTCAGCGGCATGTCCTGCGCGTCGGCGCGGAAGATGCTGATGATCGCGTTGTCCTCAGGCGTAGCGGTTTCGACCGTCGCCAGTTTGTGGAAGCGCATGGTCGAACCGTTGTTGATCATGAAGTGATCGCTGCCGTCGGTTTCGATCACGTCACCGAAAGGGGCGAAGGCTTCTTTGGTCAGCGGTTCAATCTGTAGTGTGCGCATGCTGTTCTTCTTATCCGAATTCTGTGTTGTACAACTTGTCAGTGCGTCTTGCGCGATCCCTGTAGGAGCTGGCGAAGCCTGCGATCTTTTGACTTTGTTTTTAAGATCAAAAGATCGCAGCCTGCGGCAGCTCCTACAGGCTCGGCATTACTTCGCGACCTTGCCGAGAACGCGCAGGCGACTTACACCACCGTCAGGGAACACGTTCAGACGGATGTGGGTGATCGGGCCCAGCGCCTTGATCTGCTCGACGAAGGTGTGTTCGGCGTGCATTTCCAGCTTCTGGCTTGGCAGCAGTTCACGCCAGAACAGCGACTGGGTTTCGATCTGGCTGTCAGTACCACCTTTCACGAACGCGCCCTGGATCGAGCAAGTGTCCGGGTAGTTGCCTTTGAAGTGCAGGGTGTCGACGACGATCTTCTCGATCTCGCCCGGGTGTCCCAGCGCGACGATGACCCAGTCATTGCCCGGGGTACGACGACGTGCAGTTTCCCAGCCGTCGCCCATGTTGATGCCACGGCCCGGGTTGAGGATGTTGCTCATGCGACCGAAGTGTTCGTCGGAGCAGGCGAGGGCGCGGCCCCCATTCAGGGCTGCTGCCAGATCGACTTGCTCGTTGTCGCCAACAGCCGACCAATCGCGGAACGGAATGCCGTACACACGCAGACGGGCAACGCCGCCGTCCGGGTAGATGTTGAAGCGCAGGTGGCTGAACGCTTTGTCGTTGCTGATTTCGTGGTAGTGATGGCTGTTGCCTTGCAGCTCGACGGCCGACAGCACTTCAGTCCACTGGGTGTTTTCATCAGGCTCGCCCGAGGCCAGGAAGCACGCTTCCAGGGAGGCCGATGGCGGGAAGTTGCCGGTGAAGAATGAAGTGTCGATGTCCACGCCTTTGATCGAGCCCGGTACGCCCAGACGGATCACTGCGCTGTCGAAGCCTTCGAAGCGCTTGCGGCGCGATTCCCAGCCGTCCATCCACTTGCCGTTGTCGTCAAACACACCCTCCTTCCACACGGCCGGGGTCGGCTGAAACAGACGATTGGCGTCTGCGAACCAGTCATCGGTGACCGAGATGATTTTGGTGCCCAGACGGGCATCGGCCAGGTTGACGAACTTCTCGAAAGGTACGGCGTAAGCTTTCATTCTTCTTGTCTGCCTTTAAATAAGTGGCTGGGGATGCTTGCGAGGCCCTGGGCATTCTCCGCGTCTGACATGCTCGGGCCAGGCTTGCTAAAGAGTCAGTAAACGGAACAGGGCGATCTTGTTGATCTCCGCCAGCGCGCATTTGAATTCGGTGTCGACCGAATTGTGAATGCGCGTTTCGAACGCCGCGAGGATCTGATGCCGGTTGCTGCCTTTTACCGCCATGATGAAGGGAAACTTGAACTTGGCTTTGTAGGCGTCGTTCAGCTCGGTGAAGCGCTGGAACTCTTCGGCCGTGCATTGGTGAATACCGGCGCCAGCCTGTTCATTGGTGCTGGCTTCGGTCAACTGGCCCTGGACGGCAGCTTTGCCGGCCAGGTCCGGGTGAGCGTTGATCAGGGCAAGCTGGCTTGCATGATCGGCGCTCAACAGGATGTCGCTCATGCGCTGGTGCAGGGTTTCGATTTCGTCGATCGAAGCGTCGGCGCCCAGGTCGTAGGCCTTCTCGGCCACCCATGGCGAATGTTCGTAGATGTCGGCAAAGGCTTTGACGAAGGCATCGCGGCTCAGGGTCGACGGTTGCAGGGTTTGAAAGCGGCTCATTTGGCGGCCCCTTGGTACGGCTGGGTTTCGTGCCAGTGGCGCGCGATGTCGACGCGACGGCTGAACCACACCTGTTCATGACTTTTGGCGTATTCGATGAAGCGCTTGAGCGAGGCGAGGCGACCCGGACGGCCGATCAGGCGGCAATGCAGACCGATCGAGAGCATTTTCGGCGCTTCGGCACCTTCGGCGTAGAGCACGTCGAATGCGTCTTTGAGGTATTCGAAGAAATCGTCACCCTTGTTGAAACCCTGCACTTGGGTGAAGCGCATGTCGTTGGTGTCGAGGGTGTACGGGATCACCAGATGCGGCTTGCCGGTCGGGTTGTTCGGTTCCCAGTAGGGCAAGTCGTCGTCGTAGGTGTCGCAGTCGTAGAGGAAACCACCTTCTTCCATCACCAGACGACGGGTATTCGGACCGGTGCGACCGGTGTACCAGCCCAGCGGACGCTCACCGGTGAGTTCGGTGAGGATGCGGATCGCTTCGAGCATATGCTCGCGTTCCTGCGCTTCGTCCATGTACTGATAGTCGATCCAGCGGTAGCCGTGGCTGCAGATCTCGTGGCCGGCTTCGACCATCGCGCGGATCACATCCGGATGGCGCTGGGCGGCCATGGCGACAGCGAAGATGGTCAGTGGAATGTCGAATTCCTTGAACAGTTTCAGAATCCGCCAGACGCCGGCACGGCTGCCATACTCGTAAAGCGATTCCATGCTCATGTTGCGCGCGCCTTGCAGCGGCTGGGCGGCAACCATCTCGGACAGGAAGGCTTCGGATTCTTTGTCACCGTGCAAAATGTTGCGCTCGCCGCCTTCTTCGTAATTGAGTACGAAGGACAGGGCGATGCGGGCATTGCCCGGCCAGTGGGGGTGAGGAGGGTTACTGCCGTAACCGATCAGGTCGCGTGGGTAGTCAGCGCTCACTGCAGTCTTCCTTCTTATTCGTTGACAGTTGGTGTAACGGCCCGGCGGTGAGTGTGCAGGCTGGCGTCACAGCGATGGGCTGATTGTATACAACTTTATTCTCAATTTGTAAGCCTGAATTTTCGCAATTTTCACCGACTGTCATCTTTTGCTGTTAATGGCGTGAGCCTGCAAGAAACCTGCCTGACCCGTCAGCTAATGGATAGGAGGTTCAATGATCAGGCGCTTTGCTGGCAGAACGCGGGGAAAGTCCCGGATGGCGGGGGTGATGTGAAAAATGTCGTTTTTATTGTGTACAATTTTTTTGAAAAGTGTCTTAATCAGTCGCTCGCCGCAACTTTTCGTGCTTCGAAAGGGTGCGGTCTCCTTTTTATCTGACTTCGGGAGGCGCGAGGTCTGACTGCTCTTTGCGGCCAGGCGCGCAGAATCAATGGGACGTTTGACTACACACGTTTTGGACGCTGCACACGGTTGCCCGGGCAGTTCGATCAAGGTCGAACTGTACCGCGTTGAAGGTTCGCAACTGGAATTGGTCGCCAGTGCGATAACCAACAGCGATGGCCGGGTCGATGCGCCGCTGCTGCAGGGCGACGACTACCGTACCGGGGTTTATCAGGTTCAGTTCCACGCTGGCGATTACTACCGCGCCCGTGGCGTGCAACTGCCGGAACCGGCGTTTCTGGACGTGGTCGTGCTGCGTTTCGGCATCTCTGCCGAACAGGATCACTACCACGTGCCATTGCTGATCTCGCCTTACAGCTATTCCACGTACCGGGGCAGCTGACCCCCAAGCAGCTGCCCCCACCGGGAAGCGACTGCGCATATAGCTTCTTTGGTCTTTCGCCCGCTCACACTGCGGGCTTTTTTTCGTCTGTGGAATGTGGTCCGAGGCGGCGCGGTATCAGTCTTTTGTCAGGGTTATGTCGGCTGGCGATCGCCGTTGAAGTTATCCGGCTGATGGGGCCATGCCGTCTCGTCTTGTGCCGTGAGATGCGGGCGCTTGCTCGGGCCTGACTCGTCTGCCTGCGATTGCTCGGCCGGTCGTCGATTATTTGTCGGCGTAGGCTCGGCAGCGTTTGTGGCGTTCGCTACTTTTCGGCGCCAGCGATTTGATCCGGGAATCTGTTCCACCCGTTCGCCGGAAGGTTTCAGTTCGCTGGCAAAGGTCTGCTGATATTCACCGTCGGCGTTTATGCCGACCATGACGGTGCCTTCTGCGGTGTCGACATACGTTTTACGGTGCTTGTCATAGCGGATGCCCTGCGCTGACGCCGCCGCGTCTGAGAGTCGTGCGGCGAGATGAGGCGCGAGAACGCTGGGCGTTTTCGCGGATGCGCGCGCGGTAATGGCCGCAGGAGTCGGGCTGGCTGGCGAGTCCGCCGCAAGCCAGGCCGGCAGTTCGAAACGCCACGATGACTGGCCGCTGACCTTATGCAAAAAAGGTCCGGGCAAGTCTGGTGTGAAGTCGAAGGGCACCTGATAACGACCATCCTGTTGGCGTTCAACCAGAAAGTGGCCCTCGTTTTCGATATACGCATACGTCCTGCCATCCGGACTGATGAACAGATCGCTGTCGGTCGTCAGCGGGCGCAACAGATGCACTTGATCCGCCGGCCAGGTAATCGATCGGCGAGCGGCATCCGGCGTTGGCCACGCCGTTGCGGGCATATTGCTGACGGAAACCGCCGAGACCGGATTGTTTTCGTCTGCACTTTCGCGAACACGTGCAAAGGGCTGATCTGCAGCGGTGCCGGACTCAGTGTTTCCGGCAATTCTGTGAGTGCCGTCAAGCGCATCAGTCACAGGTCGCGCAGTTGGCGTAGAAGAGTCAGGTGAAACGGTGCCTGGTAGTTTTTTTGGTGTTTTGGCCATTCTGTTTATCTCGATAGTCGTGATGGTTCCGGGTGACGCACTGCACGTTGCAGTGCGCCTGAAACAGGTGTGCCTGGCGCTGAACGTCAGCCCTCTCTCACAATGAAGAGCAACGTCTGCTGTGCAGAGATGGGTTGTGTACCGCCGACCAGATAGACGACCTTGCCGGGCTCGAGCATCTGGTTCCATTTCGATTTCTCGACCCTGCTCCTGAACCCTTCGCCGCTCAGTTCAGAAGCCGGGTCCATGGCTCGATACAGCGTGCCGTCGGCAGCGCTGGGGCGAAACCTGAGGACGAATACGCTGTCGAGGTTTTCCCGTTTGAAGATCAACGCGTCATCGCTGAACATGCGGCTGGTGCGATCGACCGCGTACCCGCTGTGTTCGAGAAGGTCACTGAACATCGCGCGCAAGCTGCTGCCCGGCGTGTCCAGCGCATCGCGCCATTGCTGGTGGAATCGGCTGGTATCGAAATCGAGTCGCTGGAAGGTTTCGCCGGACGGCGAGGGGAGCATGAGGTTGTGTCCCAGCAGATCGGCACTGGGTTGTGCCGGCAATATGGGTAGTAGCAATAACGGGTCGGCCAGTTCCTGTCTCGGTGCTGCCGAGGTGGTTCGGTTCTCCCAGTGATACAGCGTGTCGAAGAGAATGCGCAGCCCATCACCGTTGATGACTTCGGAATGGTTAGCCTGATTGAACACGGTTCTGGCGATAGCGTTCGACGACTGATGCGATAAATCCAGGAAGGTTTTTCCGACGTACTCGGTCAGCGATCCCTCAAACGGGCGTTGCTCCACCACCGTCCAGGTATCAGCGTTTTTAACCGCCCATTTCGGTTGCAGAGACGGGTCGGTCTGCAACATCTGTTCGAAGGCCTCGTATCGGCCAGGCGTGAACAGCGGGTTCTCCAGATAGACGAGCAGCGTATCGCTCTGCATGCGCTGCGGCACGATCACGTAGTGCAGGCCATCTATGTCTATGGAGTCATTCCACTCGGGTTTGCTGGTTTTGCCCCAGCTTCTCCAGACTCCGGTCGCAGGCTGCGCCTCGGGTGTCAGGCCAGACGATGGGCGTGCCAGCGCCGGGTGATGAGCGTCTGTCAGGCGCGCACGTTTGCTTGGCCCCGGTAACTGGTCGTCGGACGCTCGGGTTCGCCAGCGTTTGCTTCCGGGAATCTGCTCGACCCGCGCGCCGAGCGAATTGCGCTGGTGGGCAGAGGCTTGTTGGTAGCCGCCCGCCGGATGTTTGCGCACCAGAAAGGTCGCCCCGTCTTCCATATCGACGTAGGTGGCTTTGCGTTTGTCGTAGCGCATGCCGTCCCAGGTGTTCTGCGCGCTGGTCAGCCAGGTCGCCTGATCGGCGGGCAAGGGCCGTGGTGGTGAAGGCTGTGCCGCTGCCTCGGCATTCACTGCCGCGTGTGTGGGCCGGGCGGCTTGCTCGGGGCGCCAGTGAGGTTGCCCCTCGACTTGCGTGAGCAGCGGGCCCGCCTCGCCGAGGCCCTCAGGCCAGTGCAGGCGATAGCGGCCATCGGATTGGCGGTCGACGCGAAAATAGCCTTCGTCGGCGATATGCGCATAGGTATCGCCCTCGGGACTGTCGAACAACCCGCGATGACTGCTGATTGCGCGCAACAGGTGAGCATTTTCCGCCGGCCAGTTGATCGCGCGCATATTGGCTTCCAGCAGCGCGGCGACGGTCTCGGGCAGATGGCTGACGGTGACCGCTGATGGTCGCGAGTTTGCGCTCGACGAAGGAATTCGTGCGTCCGATTCAGGTGCGCCAACCCGTGATGCTGTCGGATCGGAGCTGCCGGTATGCGGGAGGTGCCCGGCAGGTTCGTGTGTCACGATTCGGGTGATTGCCAGAGACGTATCGGGTGTTGGAGTGAGTGGAATTTTCTTCGGTGCTTTGGCCATATCGGGTTTCTCTTCCATGTGAATGCTGGAACGCAGTGGGCGAGTGATGCAGTGGACGCAAGGTCAACCGTCATCCTTCTCTAACCATGAACAGCGTCGGTTTGTCCGGGGCGATCAGCTGCGTGCCGCCAACCAGATAAACGATCTGGTTCTGCGCCAGATGAATGTTCAACGTGTGCCGGGCCGCGTTGCTGAGTTTCGTCTGGAAGGCCGGACTGGCCATTTCCGCGCCGGGCACGCTGTAACGGGCAATCGTGCTACCGGTGACACGCGGCAGCTTCAAGACAAATACGGCGGCGACGCCTTCGCGGTGAAACAGCAACGCGCCTTCACTCATCGCCCGTGGGGTGGCATTGATGGTGTAACCGTTCTGCCGCAGGATCGTGCTGAATAACGTGCGCAAACTGGCACCCGTCGGGGCCGCTGCGTAGGTGCCCCATTCCAGCGGGAACTGTTGCGGGTCGAAGTCGATTCGCTGCAAAAAACGCGGTGAGGGCGCGGGCAGCGAAAGCACGCCACCGGGGACCATGGTGAAGGGCTCAACAGCGAGTCTGGGCAACATCAGCAACGGATCCATAAGCCCGCGCATGGGCGCCTCGTTGTTGACGCGATCCATCCAGTGGCGAAAGGTCAGGGTCATCACCGACAGGCCGTGGCCGGTCACCGTGCCGAAGGGGTGGGTCTGGTCGAAGACGGCGCGTGCGAGGTTGCTCAACGAGTGATCGGAGAGGTATTTGAACGCGTGGGCGACGTATTGCTTGAGGGGCATTTCAAACGGCAGATGGCTTTCCAGGACTCGCCATTGGCCATCGCGTTTCAACGCCCATTTTGGTTGGCGTGAGGGCTCGTGGCGGAGCATTTGTTCAAACGCGTCGTAGCGTCCGGGTGCAAAGCCCGGGTGCTGTAAATAGACCAGACCCGTGACGGGGTGGATGCCCTGGTCCACGATCGGGTAATACGCACCGTCAATTTCGATGGATACAGCCGATTCCGGTGGTGTGGCTTTGCCCCAGTTTCGCCATTGCCCGGCGGACAGATCGAGGGCGTCCGGTTGCTGCGACAGAAGACTTTCCACCAGTATTCCGGCTTCATCCGTCGCGCTGGCTGGCTCGTCCAGACGCGGCCGTTTGCTCGGGCCGGGCACAGGTTCACTGACCTCGACGAAGAGCGGATCAGCGTCCACTGGCGAACGGTTCGACGCCACCTGACGCCAGCGTTTCGACCCCGGAATCTGCTCGACCCGTTCGCCGGTCGGGCTCAATTCACCAGGATGGGTTTGCTGATAACTGCCATCCGGATGTTTGCGCACCATCACCGTGCCGTCCTCCAGATCGACATAGGTTTTTTTGTGTTTGTCGTAACGGATGCCTTCCGCCGAGCTGTCGGCACTGGTCAGCAGGGCTGCCAGTGCCGGATCGATGAACGTGGCGGGATGCAGACTCGCGCCGATGGCTGAGTCGATGGCGGGTGTCGCCTGACCGGTGTCCGGTAGTTGGGAGGCGCCTTCTGAAGACGCACGCCGCGCAGGTGCGTGAGGTTCGGCTTCAGGCATTTGGCTGATGATGACGCTGGGGCGCCGGCCGGCTATGTCGGCCGCGCTCCCGGTCGAGGTCCCGGGTGTCGGCTCGGTGCCGGTCAGCGCCGACACCGAATGCCCGGTATCGCCGTGGCTGCCAGCCGGTGGTTCGGTCACGGGGCGGGTGGGGTTCGCCGCGTTATCGGGCGGAGGTAAAAACGGAATTTTCTTGGGCGATTTTGCCATTGCAATGCTCCTGTGAAGTACGGGTTCTTCAAGGGGCTAATGCTCGGTAATCGGAGGACGTGGTGTGCGGTACATATGTCTTGCACCGACGGCACATGATGCAAAAGTTTACGAGGTTGATGCCCCGAGGCAGAGGCTGCCCTCACCGGCAGTGCGGCGAGGGCAGCCGCAGCTGTCAGCGTTCTCTGAGGATAAACACGGCCTCCGGGTTCGATTCGACTTTCATTACCCCGCCAATCAGCCAGACCACCTTGCCTTTAACCGCAGCGCTGGTCAGCGCGGTAAAGGCTTCGTTGCCGATACGTGCAGGCAGTCCCGGATCAGCCAGTTCATTGCCCGGTGCGTGGGACAGGCCGATATGCTCGACCGCGCCGAGTTTCAGAAAGAACACTTCATCATGATTTGTGCGCTTGAAGACCAGCGTCGGCATGCGGTGATCGTGGGTCAGAGGAAAGACGTCGTAGCTGCTGCGAATCAGCAAGGCACCGACCAGACGCCTGAGGTTCAGATCGGTCGGATCCTTCTTGTAGTTCTGCCATTCGAATGGAAAACGCTGTGGATCAAATACCAGTCGCTGCAAATCACCTTCAACCTGAGGGTGCAACGGGATGACTTTTTTCCCGGAGATGTCGATGGTTTTCGCCACAGGCAACATGTTCAGCGGGTCGGCAAACGCCGGTGTGGCGGGGAAGGGCTTCTGGTTCCATTGGCTCAAGACTGTCTGAATGTTGCTCAGCCCGGTGCCGGTGATAGTGGCGGCGTCATCCGAAAGTTCGAACAGTTTTCGCGCAACGGCTCTAGCCGTGAAATCGGAGAAATCGGCAAAGGTTTCAGCCACGGACTGCGTTAACGGCTTTTCAAAAAAGCGTTTGCCGGGACGTATCTCTCCCGGTTCGGTGCCGATGCGGAAGGTTGCCACTGGCTGGAGCTCCGGCGCCGTTTGCAGCATCCGCTCAAAGGCATCGAAATGTGACGGCGCAAATTCCGGGTGTTGCAGGTAATACACCTTGGGCAAGCGATGGGGCGCCGAACCGACCGGGACGATGGGATAGTGCAGCCAGCCGAGCTGCACCGATTCGCCAGTGGTCGGCTGATTCAAGTGGCCCCATGGCAGCCAGAAATAAGGTGTTTGCTCCGGCGCGAGGGTGCTGGTAGCGGCAGGATCTTGTGGGTCGTCAAGCCGTGGACGTTTGCTCGGACCGGGCGTCGGTTCGTCAGCGGCGCGAGTGGGGTCGGCACTGTCCTGAGCCTTGCGTCGCCAGAGTGTCGTCCCCGTAACGGCTTCAAGTTCGGGGCCGGAAGGGGAGAGTTCGCTGGCGGATGTTTCCCGGTAGATGCCGTCGCTGACCTTGCGCACCATTACCGTGCCTTCTGCCGTGTCGACGTAGGTTTTCTTGTGCTTGTCGTAGCGGATTCCATCGGATGCCAACTCGGCTTTGGTCAATACGGCGGCCAAATGCGGGGGCAAGTAGGTTGGCGGTTTCGGCGTTACGGAAACCGCCGCTGTCGGCGACGATTGCCAGCCCGGCCGCTCGATGCGCCAGCGTGGCTGACCTTCGATTTTGCTCAGGATCGGGCCTGGAACTCCGGGGGCGAAGGACAGGGGCACGTGGTAAACACCACGTTCACTGAGTTCAACGAGAAAGCGGCCTTCGCCACCTATTTCCGCGTAGGTTCGCAGATCTGGCCCCCTGAACAATCCGGTATCAGCGCCCAGAGCGACCAGCTCGTGGTAGCGGCTTTGTGGCCAGGCGATCTCGCTGCGGGCGAATCCATAGGTATCAACGCCGTGGCCGGGCAGATTGCTTATGACGACGTTGGGCTGATCAACCACCGGGATCTGCGATTGGCGCGCCGAGTGACCTGGTGTGGGATCGCTGTCAGGCAGGTGCAGATCAGGAAAGCGGTGGCCGGCGGGAAGGTCAACGCCAGTTCGGGTGGTTGGCGTCGACGTGTCGCCTGTGGAAGCCCCCGGAATTTTTTTGGGCGATTTGGCCATGAATTGATACTCCGTTTGATGAGCGTGTCATCACATTTTTGAAGCGCACTTGAGTGCAGCCCCGACAGGGTCGGGGCTGGGAAAGTTGGCAAGGCTCAAGCTGTTCTGTTGTCAGAATGCGCAGGATTTATACAGTTGAAAGTAGAGCTCACGGATTAAGAGACGGGCACTTCATCCAGGGCCACTATTGACTGTTGAAGTGGTGTGAGTTGCGGTTTTGGTGGCTGGTGATTACACCGGCCGTAAATTTCAAGGTGTGACCGGTTAATGATATTGGTCATGTAGGGGGTGGTAATCCAGCGACGTTTTGGAAAGCTGTAGCTCAGTTCAAAAGTCGGGTAATTATAAAGGGCCGCATTTATCACCGGGAGTTCCAATTCCGCTACTGAGGAGTATCTGCCCGAGAGAGTGACAGGGAACTCTGGCGGTTCAATGAAGTATCGGGCGTCAACGCCGGTGATGGTAATCAGGTCAAATGACAGATCGACCGTTTTGATAATTCCTTTTTCATCAATGACGTGCACGGTGTCGATGATATCTTCACTGCCGTATTCCGGAAGATGAATCGTGCAGGTGCCGATATAGAGTTTGTTGTTTTCAAGTTTGATTTCGACATTGCCCAGCTTGGTCGCATCAAGTTCCCAGGTCGACGAGTGCGGCAATCTGACACTCGCGCTGGCCAGGCCGCCCGGCGTCCCGATCTTGATGTTTTGCTCGGCAACGAGGTGAAGAATGTACGTCCCGCCTGCACCTTCCAGACATTCCATCGCGTTTTGCCCGGGAGCGGCGGAGAAGTTGATGCAAGCGCCCCGTGGACTTAACGTGTAGGCGTCGTTTTCGGGCAACTCGAATTTCGACCCGCTCCAGCGGAAGTTCAAAGGCATAGGCAGCAGGCTTTTCCACCGAATAAAACCAGTCGACGGATAGTCCGTTTCGGTGGGCTGTTCGATTTTTGTGATTTTGGCAGAGATCTGCTTGCCGTCATTGAATTCGAGTACGTACCTCTGTTCAGGTGTGTACTGAAGGTATTCAAGGAATTTACCCATCTCCTTGGTACGCTTGGGTAAATCAGGGTTTTCTTTCGAAAAACTTACTAACTTCAACGTTTTTTCGCCAAAATGATAGATCAGATCTGTAGACCCCCACCAGTAGCCATCATCTTGCGCGGCACCATAAGCGACCTCTACCTTGGTAAGTTCGTTGCTGGCGTAGTCAAGGTGGACTTTTATACATTCCCGTGTGCGCTTGATTGAGCGGAAAGTGATGTTTTTGTCGTTGCGTGGAAGGTAATAACTTACATAGTTTTCGTGGTCGGTGTCGCAGGTGTCGGAATAGAGGATGATCGGGTTTATTGGCGATCCACGCTTTAAAATAATAGCGTCCAGGGTCACGTCTCCATTGCGATCTACCGACTCAAGGAAGTCAGGCGCAAGATAGAATCGGTCCTTGGTGACAAAGGTTATTTTGTTGTTTTTTATTTTTAACTTGCCGTCTTTGTGTTCATAGACGTCCGCGATGACTAATCTGGTTTTCACATGCAGATCAGAGTTCAGCACCACACTCAGAGAGCCGTCTTTCATCACCAGAAAGTGGTCGATCAGTTCCATTCTGAAATTGAGGACAATCACACTGTCCTCTACGCCGTCTTCGAAAAGCGAGACCGTGCCCGATACATTATCAATGAAATACTCATCCAGGCCGGCGCCACCCCAGACCGACGCCCCCGCTTGCAGCAAATGAATCTGGTCGTTACCAGCCCCGGCCCGGATGATGTCGGTGCCACGCGCCTTGATCACATTGCGCCCATCAGTCCCGATGACGGTGGTGGAAGTATCAGCGATGGTTTCGACGTTCTCGATACTCTCGACGGTACTGTGTGCACTACGCTTCAACTCTTTTCCGGTTAATGGATCAAGCGTGACGGTGTGGATGGTTCCGGCGGCTAAATCAATGTTGTAGCCGGCCAAAGGTTTTTTCGGATAGGCGTATTTTTGAGCAAGCTTGCCCAGAATCAGCGAGTCGTTACCTGCACCGCCACGCAAGGTCCAGCGATCAGCAAGTTCGTCATCAGGCTTGGCGACTTCTGCGCCCTGGAATACGAAATGGTCATCCTTGTCGCCGCCGGTCAGTTGTTTTTTTCCCGTCTCGAAATAGAATGCGTTCGGCTTTTTTTCCACCCCTTGTATGGCGTCATCACCGCCCCCCATGAACCACAGGACGCCTTTGTTTTCTCCGCCAGTGCCTATTTCCGCGCCGGGGGTCTTGTCCGTCACCCCTTCGCGGGCGTCAATGGCGTCGTCGCCGTCTTTTATTCTTGGCGTGGAAACGCTGTCCCAGTCCCATTTTTTGGTCCACCAGTTCTGCGTCCTGACGCTCTCGGTCACGAGTTCCACATCGAAGCTGCCGTTGACGATGGCTTCGGTGGTCTCCTTCAATGGCCCATCCAGTAAAGCCCTGGCGCTTTCCTTCAACTGTTTGGCGTGATCGATTTTGGCTTTGGCGATCAGAAAACGATTCTGAACGTCACTCGGTGGTCCCTGTAAAAAGAACGCGAGAAAGCCTGTCTGCCAGCGCTCATTGATGGAGAGTTCGATGTAATCATCGATGTCATCCACCGCCCGCACCGCACCATAAACCTGAGACCCGATTGCCAGCATGACTCCCGCCAGGAGACCCACCGGGCCAGCGAATGAAAAACCGGCCATGGCTGCGGCGCCGAGGATGACGGTCATGACGGCACTGGTGATGCTCAGTGCGGCACTGACGTAGTGATCCAAGGCTTCTTTGCCAGTGGTGTTTTCAGCCGCGGTGAAGGATCTGACCGCCGTATAGAGATCAAACGGCAACGTCAGTGCCCCGCCGATCAGGCCTCCGGAGCGGCTCAGCCTGACTGCAAAACGGGTTCTGGCAAAATCCTTGTAAGCCTGTTGCCCGGCCGTGATCATGCGCGTGGCTTCATGCGTAATGGCCAGGTCAACGGCAATGGAACTGACTTCGGTCAGTATCCCCGTGGCATTGATGACCACCTCATTGGTGTTTTCGACTTTTATGGCTTCGTATACGCCCCGAATGCCCATGAATATTCCGAAGCCTTGAATCCCGACGCTGGCGCCGAGCGCGGAATAGCTTTTCGTCTTCGAAACCCATACGGGCGTGTTTTTCGGCAGGGAAGCATGACGCAAATCCAGCTTGTGCGCGGCATTCAACAGCTTCTCGAGTTTGCTGCGAAGGTTGCCCGGATCTACAGTGGTTTCAGGATTTTCCCTGATCATGCGCGGAGCCGTTAATGGCCGCCGGCTGGCGATATCGAACAGCAGATTCGGCAGCAGGTAGGCATCCCTGCCGCTGGCCGATTTCATATGGGTTTCGATGTCGAGCAAGCTGAATTGCAAGGAATTGACGAATGAACGCTTGGGCACTCGAAAGAAGGTGTTGTCACCGTTCAGGGGCTGGCCGTTGATCCTTGCACCCAGTGCATCGAGAGCTACCCGTGTCACCGAAATCTGGCCAATTTCCAGTGGCCCGAAAAGCTTGTCGTTGAGATTCAGTTGGCTGGTGTGGGTTTTGCTAGTTGTGTCGGCAGCGTCATGACGCGCAGCTTTCAGATCGAGAGTGGACTCCGTGCGTGTATTGGCAGGCTGAGGGCCAATATCGTTAATGACGACGGAGTCGTGCTGTATTTCAGACTCTTGTATAAGAGTGGCCATTTGAACATCCTTGTTCGGCGAAATAAATATTTAGCGGCGTGGCTATATTAATGTCGAGTTTCGACTGGTGTATATCGTCGGGTTGTTGCGATGTATTGCATTTACAGGCATTAATCAGTAAGTGGAAGTAACAGTAAGGTGTGAAATAAGCTTCAGGCTTCTCTTGCCATGACAACGCCGGGTTGCGAGTTGGGCCTTTGTTTCTTGGTCTTGATCGGGTAAGGAATATAGTTTTTCGAAAAGTGTTCTGAATAGTCGCCAAACGCCACTGTTTGACGAAACTTTCGAAGTGATAAAAATTTAGCCATCCTGTCTGCAATTGTTTTGCAATCAGAATGGCTATTCAAACAACATCATCATTAAGTAGCAGTAACTTCTCAGTGACTGCTGAGCAAGGAAGCGGCTCCCGCTCCGCCGAACAGACCGGCACTGATGCGGTTGAACCAGCTCTGTCCCTTACCGCTGCGCAGATAGCGCGCTGCACCATGGGCGCCGAGGCCGTAGGCGAGTTTGCACAGCAGGTCCAGCACGGTCCAGGTTGCGATCATCACCAACAGTTGCGGCAGGAAGGGTTGTTCGGCGTTCAGGAATTGTGGCAGGAACGCTGCGAAGAACAGGATGTCTTTCGGATTGCTCGCGCCCAGTACAAAAGCACGGCCAAACAGCGCGCGGAAACGAGGTGTCGGCGCCGCTTGCGGCACTTCAGCGCCTGAGGAAGGCTGACGCGATTGCTGCCAGCTCTGCCACGCGAGGTAGAACAGATAGAGCGCACCCACGATTTTCAGCGCACTGAAGAGTTTTTCCGAGGCGAGGAGCAGGGCGCCCAGGCCCAGCGCGGAGGCACTGAGCAAACAGATCGAAGCAAAGACACCGCCGAGAAACGCCGGGTATGAACGACGCAGGCCGTAATTCAGACTGTTGCTGATCATCAGCAATGACAGTGGCCCCGGAATAAGGATCACCACCAATGCAGCGCCGCTGAACAGCAGCCAGGTTTCCAGACTCATCACTTTGCTCCTTTTTTTGTGGGTATTACGAATGTGCAAAAGCCCCACCCGCAAGGGTGAGGCTGATTTGAAGCCGGAACCGCTTAACGCTTACAAGAAGATGAACTTGGCGATGAAGATCGCGCAGAGCACCCACAGGCTCACGGAAATCTCTTTGTACTTACCGGTGCCGGCTTTCAGCGCCACGTAAGTAATGAAGCCCAGCGCGATACCGTCGGCGACCGAGAAGGTCAGCGGCATCATGATTGCGGTGACGATGGCCGGAATAGCGTCGGTGGCTTCGTCCCATTCGATGTGGGCCATGCCGCCCATCATCAGCATCGCTACGTAGATCAATGCACCGGCCGTGGCGTAAGCCGGAATCATGCCGGCCAGCGGTGCGAAAAACATTGCCGCTATAAATAGCACACCTACGGTGACTGCGGTAAGACCAGTCCGACCACCAGCGGCCACACCGGCAGCACTTTCCACATAGCTTGTTACTGGCGGAACGCCCACCACCGCGCCGAAAACGCTGGAAGCACTGTCGGCTTTCATTGCGCGGGAAAGGTTTTCGATGCGGCCGTCAGCGTTGACCAGATTGGCGCGCTGGGCCACGCCCATCAGGGTGCCGGCGGTGTCGAACATGTGCACGAAGAGGAAAGCCAGTACCACGCTGATCATGCTGACGTTGAACACGCCGGCAACGTTCATGGCCATGAAGGTCGGGGCCAGGCTCGGCGGCGTCGACATGATCCCTTCGTAATGCACAATGCCCAGGCCCCAACCGGCGAGGGTCACGGTGATGATGCTGATGAGGATCGCGCCGAAAACCTTGTGGTAGCTGAGGATCGCGATCATCAGGAAGCAGATCGCGGCGAGCAGCGGGCCGGGTTCTCGCAGAGAGCCGAGTTTGATCAGCGTGGCCGGGCTGTCGACGACGATACCGGCGGTTTTCAGGCCGATCAGCCCGAGGAACAGCCCGACACCGGCACCCATCGCAAAGCGCAAACTGACCGGAATACTGTTGAGCAACCATTCACGAATCCGCGAGAAGGTCAGGATCATGAACAGCACACCGGAGACGAACACCGCTCCCAGCGCGGTTTCCCAGTTGTAGCCCATGGTGCCGACCACGGTGTAGGTGAAGAACGCGTTGAGGCCCATGCCCGGTGCCAGACCCACCGGCCAGTTGGCGTACAGGCCCATCAACAGACAGCCCAGTGCGGCGGCGATACAGGTGGCGACGAAGGCCGCACCATGGTCAATCCCGGCATCGGCCATGATGTTCGGGTTAACGAAGATGATGTAAGCCATGGTGATGAAGGTTGTCAGACCGGCAATCAGCTCGGTCTTCACCGTGGTGCCATGCAAGGTGAGTTTGAAGATGCGCTCCAGCAGGCCATTGCGTAACGGCGGCGAGAGGTCCAGCGTCGATGCTTCGGATTTGCGGCTTTCCACAGCGAGTACTCCTCAAGAGTTTTATTGTTATTTCCAGGGCCGGACCCATGAGGGGTGGCAGCGGCCCTTTGAGGCATACGCGAATTTGTTGACCATGCGGTCAGGAACTCGCTCGCTGTGGATTATGCTTTTGTGTACAAATAAAGCAAATATTGTTTTTGGTTTTGTTTACGAAAGGTCCGTCGATAGGGATATATCGACTGTTCTGGCCTCATCGCGAGCAGGCTCGCTCCCACAGGGGAGTGCGGTCTAATGTAGGAGCGAGCCTGCTCGCGAAGAGGTTACCCCTGTCAATCGAGTTGCGCCTGACTGTTCCCCAACGCCAGATTCACCGCCAACCAGCCATTCACCGCTGCTTCCCCAGCCTCGGCAAATACCCGCTCCAGCAACTTCACCTGCTCACGTCGCAACGCCTGTTCAAACTTCGCCCCTTCGGTCGTCAGTTCCAGCAGCCGTTTGCGCTTGTCGGCTTGCGACGCCACGCTCTCGACCAGATGCATTTCCTGCAACTGCCGCAACGGCATGTTCAACGCCTGCTTGCTTACCCCGAGCAAGGCCAGCAACTCCTTGACGCTCAAATTCGGATACCGGGCGATGAAAAACACGATGCGTTGATGCACTCGGGACAAGCCACGGCGCTCAAGCATTTCATCAGCCTTGGCGGTGAACGCCTGATAGCCGAAGAAAAACGCTTCCATGGCTTGTTGCTGACTGCCGGGGTTTTTAAGGTCAAGCATGTTGACG
Source organism: Pseudomonas sp. TH06 (assembly GCF_016651305.1). Classification (GTDB taxonomy): domain Bacteria; phylum Pseudomonadota; class Gammaproteobacteria; order Pseudomonadales; family Pseudomonadaceae; genus Aquipseudomonas. The sequence continues at coordinate 341,567 of NZ_JAEKEC010000004.1, forward strand.
TACTCGCTCAAGCTGTCGTAGTTTCAGTCAACCAGTTTGACTCATTTTTCATTCGCCTCGCTACCGGTGACCTCCATGGCTTTTTCCGAACGTGTCTCGCGCCTTAAAAGTTCTTTGATCCGTGAAATCCTCGCCGCGGCCCAGCGTCCGGAAGTGATGTCATTTGCGGGCGGGCTGCCCGCCGAAGCCATGCTGCCGAAAGTCGAATGGGCCGACATGCCGCTGTCCCTTGGTCAGTACGGCATGAGCGAGGGCGAACCGGCATTGCGCGAAGCGCTGGCAGCGGAGGCGAGGGCGCTTGGGTTGGACTGTCAGGCGAGTCAGGTGCTGGTGGTCAGCGGTTCGCAGCAGACCCTCGATCTGGCGGCCAAGCTGTACATCGACAAGGGCACGGAAATCCTGCTCGAAGCGCCGACCTATCTCGCCGCGCTGCAGATTTTCCAGTTGTTTGGTGCCGATTTCCTGACCGTGCCGCAAGAGTCCGATGGCCCGAACCTGGCGCAATTGCGCAGCCGTCTGGAGCAGCATCGCCCAGCGTTCATCTACTTGATTCCGACGTTTCAAAACCCGTCAGCCGTGCGCTACAGCGAGGAAAAACGCGCAGCGGTGGCGGCGTTGCTCGATGAATTCGGCGTCACTTTGATCGAAGACGAGCCCTACCGCGAACTGACTTTCGACGGCGGCAGCGCCAAACCGATTGCCGGACGCTTGAAGAAATCCAGCTGGATCTACACCGGTACCGTGTCGAAAACCTTGTTGCCGGGTTTGCGTGTCGGCTACCTGATTGCCAGCCCTGACCTGTTTCCGCACCTGCTCAAACTCAAACAATCGGCGGATCTGCACACCAATCGCATAGGTCAGTGGCAGGCGTTGCAGTGGATCGGCAGTGAGAAATATCAGCAGCATTTGAGTGAGTTGCGCGGTTTCTACCGTGAGCGGCGCGACGGCTTTCAAGCGGCGCTGGAGACGCACTTTGCCGATCTGGCCGATTGGAATGTGCCGCAGGGTGGGTTGTTTTTCTGGCTGACGTTGAAGCAGCCGCTGGATACGCGGACATTGCTCAACCAAGCGTTGGCCAATGATGTGGCGTTCATGCCGGGTGAGCCGTTCTTTCCGGAGCCGGATAAAAACCTCGGGCATCTGCGTTTGAATTTTAGCCACATCGACCCGGCGCGGCTGGATGAGGGGCTCAAACGACTGGCGGCGGTGGTTCACCAGGCGCAGATGGAAAAAGCGGCCTGAAAAACAAATAAACCGGCTTAAGGGCCGGTTTATTTTTGTCTGAATTTGTACTGAATGAAGGGCCTCATCGCGAGCAGGCTCACTCCTACAGGGGAATGCGTTCCAAGTGTAGGAGTGAGCCTGCTCGCGATAGGGCCTTCAGCCCCGATACAAAAACATCAGACCGCCGCGAACCGCTTATCCAGATAATCAATGATCACCTTGGACTCATACATCCAGGTCGTCTGCCCATTCTCTTCAATGCGCAGGCAAGGCACCTTGATTCGGCCGCCTTGCTCCAGCAGGGTCTGACGATCCTGTTCGTTGTTCTTCGCATCCTTCAGTGCCACCGGCACATTCAAGCGACGCAAGGTTCGGCGGGTTTTCACGCAGAACGGGCAGGCATGGAACTGATAAAGGGTCAGATCCTTCGCCGCAGCGTCCACTTGGGCCTGAGCGGTGGCGGGGCGTTTTTTCTTGCCCGGACGGGTGAGGAAATCGATGAAGATAACCAGTTGGCCGAGGCCGACACGAAGCGCTTTGACGAACACGTTACAAGCCTCACAGGGACATTGAAGAAGGCGCGCAGCTTACCCGATTTTCACGGGCGAAAAAAAACCGGCGATCAACGCCGATTTTTTCTGTTGCGAGTTACTTGATGAGGCTGAGGAATTCGCTGCGAGTCGCTGCGTTTTCACGGAACTCACCGAGCATCACCGAGGTGATCATCGACGAATTCTGCTTCTCGACACCGCGCATCATCATGCACATGTGCTTGGCCTCGATCACCACGGCAACGCCCAGCGCGCCGGTCACCTGCTGAACAGCGTCGGCGATCTGGCGGCTGAGGTTTTCCTGAATCTGCAGGCGACGTGCATACATGTCGACAATGCGCGCGACCTTCGACAGGCCCAGCACTTTGCCGCTCGGAATATACGCGACGTGCGCCTTGCCGATGAATGGCAGCAGGTGGTGTTCGCACAACGAGTACAGCTCGATGTCCTTGACCAGCACCATTTCGCTGTTGTCGGAGCTGAACAGGGCACCGTTGGTGACCTCTTCGAGCGTCTGTTCATAACCGCGGCAGAGGTACTGCATGGCTTTGGCGGCACGCTTCGGCGTGTCGAGCAGGCCCTCGCGGGAGACGTCCTCGCCCAATTGGCCGAGGATCGCGGTGTAATTCTGTTCCAGTGTCACAGGGGCTGATTCCATAAGGGTTTCAGAGGGGTACTGTTTCTGCCTGTACCAATTTTGTACCAATCAAGCTGTTTTCGAGCTTACCGAGTTCATCCCAATCGGTGCTGGAATTGATCCATCGGGCGTAAGTCGATAGCAACATCTGAACGCTATGACCGAGCTGAGTGGCAATAAACGCAGGGTTCATACCCGCCATGAGGCACATGGTAGCGTATGTGTGTCGGCAGTTGTATGGCCGGCGGGCGCGAATCCCCAATTCGGTCAGTGCGGCCTGGAAGTGTTTGTCGGTCACACTCGGCGGGTGAGTGAATTCAAGGTTCTTGGTTGGCGGGAGCACGTCGGGTGATTCGGCGCGTTTGCGAGGGCTCTGCAGAAGCACCGATAGCTTCGGTAGTGACCCTGGAACTAAAGAAAAGCAAACTGATTTCGTGAAGCAAATGTGTTCGGACTTTATGGAATTCGTCCAGGAGCTTATCCATGAAGAAGACGTGGAAGAGTCGTTATCTCACGTAAGCGATTTTATCGAGTAAAATCGCAAAAAAACGATGATTGGTGATGTATCCGGAAAGGCCACAGGTCGACCTATACCCTGTAAGGAAGTTGAAAGCAGCTGGGTATCGAGGCTGAGCCTGGGCATCCGGAAGGCAAGAAAACTTGATGGAAAGGTTCATAAAAAACGATGGCCCGAAAGGGCCTTTTGCATTACCGGGATGCGATTTTCGCACCTGTTAGCCAAAGGAAAGTCATGGAAGGTTCAATCAATGATATGGCGTTCACAGAGCGTCGCCGCGTGCCTGTGAGAGCTTTACTGGGTGGAGTTGTATTCTTGGCAATGGCCATCCAGGGGTTCCGTATGGAGTCCAATGGAATCGCTGCACTACTGCTAGTGTGTTCGGTATGGTACCTGGGCATGGCTTGGCTGAACCGGAAAGCCGGTTCGCAAACTTTGATGATCCTCAAGGACAAGGGCATCTGGTTTTTCAATGCTGATGGGTTGGTCCCCTACACATCGATTGAAGCCACAGAGGTCGAATCGTACAGCGGGATAGCTCAGATGCAACTCAATACGGTACTTCATATCATTGCCGAAAAGGCTGACACCCTGCCGAACTTCAATGACAGCCGGTGGAAGATCTTTTTCAAAATGCCAAGTGCGCGTAAGGGTAAAGGCTTTCGTAAGCATCTTGTAGTGTTCAACTATGGTGGTCTGCGCGATGAGGACGGCAAAAACGTCGACTATGACAACCTTGAAGAAGAACTTACGTATCGCATCGAAAAGGCTTACCAAGAGGAACATGAGCAGAGCAATTCAGTTTATGTGCCCTCATCGTCAGCAAACGATGCGCTGTCGCCTGTCACTCATTGAATCTCGGTTATCTAGTCTAGCGCTGGCAGTCGGTGCAAAGCCGACTGCCTTAAGTTGAGGGAAAGGATCGCAGGATCGCCATAGCCCAGCCGTCAAACCGCTGGGCAGTGGTAGTAGAAACGACGACCCTGCAAGTACGGTATAACGCGATTATTCGTCGCGACCTTCCATCATGGTGCGTTTAAGCATCACGTAAACCGCGCCGGCACCACCATGTTTCGCCTGGCACGAGCAGAAACCGAGCACCTGCGCGTGCTGGCGTAACCAGGTGTTGACGTGGCTTTTGATCATCGGCCGCTTGCCGTCAAGGCGCACCGCCTTGCCGTGGGTGACGCGTACACAGCGAATTTCGAATTTGGTTGCTTCAGCGAGAAACGCCCAGAGGGTTTCCCGGGCCTTTTCGACGTTCATGCCGTGCAGGTCGAGGCTGCCTTCGAACGGAATCTGACCGACCTTGAGCTTGCGCATCTGGCTTTCCTGCACCCCGTCGCGGGCCCACATCAACTCGTCTTCCGGGCCGACGTCGATCACGAATTGATCGGACAGACCGTCAACGGTGGTGGCATCGGTGCGCACGGTGGCGGACTGGCGCAGCTTGGCGATCCGGGCGCGGTCAGCCTTGGGTTTGCCGGTCTCGGCGCGGTCGTGCTTGATCGGCTTGACGCCTTGGATCGCACTTTTGAACAGGGAAAAATCGTCGTCTTGCATGTCAGCCTCCGCGAAGGGCGGCCAGTTTACCCAAGTCGAAACAAAACGGCCCGGCAAAAAGCCAGGCCGGTGATTCAGTCGTGTTTTTTCATCAGGTGCGGGGACATGTTCAGTTCCCGCGATTGCCGTGCGCGACGGCGGCAGCGACGCCACAGGGCGACGCCGAAATACAGAAACAACAAACCAACCGCCAGAATGATCGCCGAACCCATCGGCGTGGCATTCAAATCGCCGAGTGCCGGCGGGTGCCCGAGCAGGCTGGCGGCACCGGCCATCGCCAGCAGTACGCCGAACGTCGCCAGAATGGCGGCGATCGCCGCGCCGAAACGAAAACGCCAATTGCTTTGGCCTTTGGGCCGCAAGCGGCGTGCGTCAAATCCATCGGATAACTTCATTCCGACCTTCCTCAATGGGTATCGGCCCTTCGACCGGGAGTTGACCGTGTTGTTCCTGAGGCTATGGCATTTGCGGCAAATGAGAGGACTTTGCGGATGAGCGGCGCTGTGAGCCGCTCCCCAGTGTTTGATCTGAGCCGATCAGATCAGATCTTGAGTCAGTGCGAGGGTGGCGAAGTTGTCGGCCATGATCGCCATTTCGGCTTCCTGCACGAGTTCGGCACTGAGCACGCGACCCTTGAAGGGCAGGTCACGGGTGGCGCAGGCGTCTTCAACCAGGGTGCAACGGAAACCGAGGTTTTTCGCCGCGCGTACGGTGGTGCTGACGCTGGAGTGGCTCATGAAACCACAGACGATCAGGTCCAGCGAGCCAAGGTTTTGTAGACGATCGAGCAACTCGGTGCCATGAAAAGCGCTCGGCAGCAATTTGCCGATGATGGTTTCGTCTCCCTGCGGTTCAAGGCCGGGGATGAACTCGCCGCGTTCACCCTGCGGGTCGAACAGACCACCGACGGTGCCGAGGTGGCGCACGTGCACGATCGGCCGACCGGCTGCGCGGGCTGCGGCAACCACTTGTTTGATGTTCGCGACAGCCGCGTCCATACCGCTCAGGGCCAGCGGGCCGCTGAGATATTCTTTCTGGGCATCGATGATGACCACGGTGGCATGGCTCAACGTGGCCGCTGCGTAACCGCGACCGCTGAGTTGAAACATCGTTTTTGGAACGGACATTCTGGGGCTCCTTGGGGTGGGGCTTTTGCGACATTGTCCTCTGGCTGAGCGGTTCTGTGAATCGCTACCATCGTAGGCACCGTCGTTACTGGCCTGCAGCCTTGTCAAGTTACACGTTCTGTTCAATAGCTGTCGCATAAAACAGAAAGCTCCTACTGTCGCGCCGGTATTTTTCCTGCGTCGTCGTGGCGCGTTTTGGCTGGTAGAATCGCCAGTCGTTTTTTCAGGAGTTCTGCCCCGTGATCACTTCCCGACTTCGTACCCTGCGCGACCACATCCGTTGGGCCGTCAGCCGCTTCCATGGGGAGGATCTGTTTTTCGGCCATGGCACCGACAATGCCTGGGACGAAGCCCGACAATTGGTGCTCGGTGCATTGCACCTGCCATGGGAAATCGCCGACAGCTATCTCGACTGCGCGCTGGAAGACGACGAACTGGTCAACCTGCAGCGTCTGCTCAAACGCCGCATCGAAGAGCGCATTCCAACCGCTTACCTGCTGGGCGAGGCGTGGTTTTGCGGCATGTCGTTCATCGTCGACGATCGTGTGCTGATCCCGCGTTCGCCGATTGGCGAGCTGATTGAAAACCGCTTTGCGCCGTGGATTGGTACCGAGCCTGCGCGAATTCTTGATCTGTGCACCGGCTCTGGCTGTATCGGTATCGCCTGCGCCTACGAGTTCCAGAACGCCGAAGTGGTACTGGCCGATCTGTCGTTCGAAGCGCTGGAAGTGGCCAATCAAAATATCGAGCGCCACGGTGTCGATGAGCGTGTGTATACCGTGCAGGGCGATGGCTTTGATGGTCTGCCGGGACAGCGTTTCGACCTGATCGTGTCGAACCCGCCCTACGTCGATGCGGAAGATTTCGCCGACATGCCGGACGAATATCAACACGAACCCGAGTTGGGTCTGGCTTGCGGTGACGATGGTCTGAACCTGGTGCGCCGGATGCTGGCTGAAGCGGCGGATCATCTGACCGAGAAGGGCTTGCTGATTGTCGAGGTGGGCAACAGCCAGGTGCACGTTGACGCGCTGTACCCGGAAGTCGACTTCGCCTGGCTCGAATTCGAGCGCGGCGGGCATGGCGTGTTCATGCTGACAGCGGAGCAGTGCCGCAACCACCAAGCCCTGTTCGCTTCCCGCGTCTGACCTGATTTATGTGGCGAGGGAGCTTGCTCCCGCTGGTCTGCGGAGCAGACCCAAAACATGCAGTGATGGTGAGCCAGACACACCGCATATGCATGATTTACGACTGCTTCGCAGCCGAGCGGGAGCAAACTCCCTCGCCACAGGTCATCGCTGAAGTCAGCGGTGCGTAGCAATCCAGATCAACAATCCCGCCTGAAACACCGCAAACGCCACCAGACAGGTAATCGTAAAGCGCAGCCCAGCGTCTTCCCGCTTGAACTTGCTGACTTTATCTTCCTGCTTCTTCAGTTTCACTTCCTGCTCAGCCAGGTTCTGCTCGGCCTGCTGGAGCATCTGCGCCGCTTCAAGAATCTCGACGATCTGCAGCTTCTCGCTGTTCCAGTCACCGAGCAGATCACCGACCTGTACGTCTTTGATGCTGCCCTTCAAATGCTGGGCGTCTGCGTAAACCACATCAAAGCCATGCACGCGCAAAAAATGATCGCGGCGCAGGCGAGTGTCTTCGTTCAGCGCGTCCTTGTTGTTCAAGTCCATGCCGTCGACGGTGTAGGTCGGCCAGCGTTTTTTCGCCCAGTTGATGCCTTGCGCGGCGATGAAACGGCCGATGCCACGATTCAACGGTTCGATCTGCAAGCCGCTGTCCGGCCCGAAATGCACACGTTTGGTGGTGTGATCGGCCCAGACATCGAGATGGTTCTGTTCTTTGCGCACCCGCTGGCTCGGCAATTTGATTGCCATGCGCATCAGGCTGTGTTCTTTGCTGTGGCGCTCGGCGTAACCGAACTCGACAAAACGCAGCGGCCGTCCACCGGTGTGGCGGTCGGTTTGCAGCGGGGCCAGGCGGAGCATCTTGTGGTGCTCGACGTGGACATCCGCCCACGGCAGCTCGACCGCTGGCGGTGCGTCTTTTTCAGCGGTGGTGTCGGGTGAAGTCTGGGTATCAGTCATAACGGCGAGATCCTGTCCAAGCCCTGCTTGTCGCCAGCCGAGACGCTGGCGACAAAGGCTTATCGGCCGTTTCCTGCAAGACTAGAGGGCAAACACCGTTTAACGGGTGCGAAGTCCGTCAATAAACTCGATGATTTGTGAGCCGAGTTCTGCCGCCAGTGGCAAATTCGGATCCTTGTAGGAGGCCAATTGCCGCTTCATGTCGTTGTGCACGATGCGCATCACGTGGTTCATGCCTTCGATCACCACCAGTTTGGCGTCCGGTTTGGCAGCCTTGAGCAGCTTCGCGTCTTCGGTGCCGACCTGAATGTCGTTAGTGCCCTGGACGATCAGTGCCGGCATCTGTAATTGCGCGAAGGCTTTAGCCGGATCCTGACGGAACAATGAAATCAGATACGGCTGCACGCTCGGGCGGAAAATCACCTGCAACGGCGCCGGCACGTTGTCGTCGGTGTGACCGGCCTTGAGGCTGTCGAGCAATTCATTACTGCGCAACATCAGCGCGGGTGGCAGGCTGCGCGCCAGTTGCTCGCGGATTACCTGATCGACCGGGCGGGCACTGCCGGAGAGGGAAATCACCGCTGCCGCATCGAGTTTTGGCGCGGCGAGGCTGGCGATCAGTGCGCCCTCACTGTGCCCAAGCACGATAAGTTTGCCGAAACGCGGATCAGCCTTGAGCTTTTGTCCCCAAGCCACCGCGTCGGCGGCATAGGCGTCCACCGACAAATTGCGCTCATCCGGTGTCGCCGCCAGGCTCGCGGCCACGCCGCGCTTGTCGTAACGCACGCTGGCGATGTTGTGTTTGGCCAGCACCCACGCCAGCCGTTTCAGGCTGTCATTGCGCCCGCCGTCGGGGTTGTTTCCGTCACGATCCGTAGGACCGGAGCCAGAAATAATCAGGACAACCGGTACCGGGTTGTCGGATTTTGGCAGCAACAGTGAGCCGAAAAGTTCGCCCGTGCCGGTATCCAAAGAAACCGGGCGCTGTAGGACTGTCGCCTGGGCAAAGCCAGTAAAGAGGGTAAGACTCAAAATCAAAACTCGCAGCATCATCACGCCATCATTCGCCAAGGTGCCGGTTGGACTCACCAGCACCACTAAGGTTCGAGGATGAACTACTCGGTTAGCCTGCGTATACTGGCGCGCATCACGAATTTGGGTTTGATTTCACGGAGCGTCCTGCATGTCCGGCAATACCTACGGCAAGTTGTTCACTGTCACCACCGCTGGCGAAAGCCATGGTCCGGCGTTGGTCGCCATTGTCGACGGCTGCCCGCCGGGCCTGGAGATTTCCCTCGAAGACCTGCAGCGCGACCTCGATCGCCGCAAGCCGGGCACCAGCCGTCACACCACCCAGCGCCAGGAAGCCGACGAAGTCGAAATCCTCTCCGGCGTGTTCGAAGGGCGCACCACCGGTTGCTCGATCGGCCTGCTGATCCGCAACACTGACCAGAAGTCCAAGGACTACTCGGCAATCAAGGATCTGTTCCGCCCGGCGCATGCCGACTACACCTACCACCACAAATACGGCGAACGCGACTACCGTGGCGGCGGCCGTAGTTCGGCGCGTGAGACCGCGATGCGGGTGGCGGCCGGTGCGATTGCGAAGAAATTTCTGGCCACTCAAGGCATCGTCATTCGCGGCTACATGAGCCAGCTCGGGCCGATCGAAATCCCGTTCAAGACCTGGGACTCGGTCGAAGAAAACGCCTTCTTCAGCCCGGATCCGGACAAAGTCCCGGAGCTGGAAGCCTACATGGACCAGTTGCGCCGCGATCAGGACTCGGTCGGGGCAAAGATCACCGTAGTTGCCGAAGGCGTGATGCCGGGCCTTGGCGAGCCGATTTTTGACCGCCTCGATGCCGAACTGGCCCATGCGCTGATGAGCATCAACGCCGTCAAAGGCGTGGAAATCGGCGCCGGTTTCGCCTGCGTTGCCCAGCGCGGCACCGAGCATCGCGATGAAATGACCCCGGAAGGTTTCCTCAGCAACAATGCCGGCGGCATCCTTGGCGGCATCTCGTCCGGTCAGCCAATCGTTGCGCACCTGGCGTTGAAACCGACGTCGAGCATCACCACCCCGGGCCGTTCGATCGACATCCATGGCAATCCGGTCGACGTGATCACCAAGGGCCGCCACGATCCGTGCGTGGGTATCCGCGCCACGCCGATTGCCGAAGCGATGATGGCGATTGTGCTGATGGATCATCTGCTGCGTCACCGTGGTCAGAACGCCGATGTGCGCGTGAGCACGCCGGTGCTGGGTCAGCTGTAATGGCAGGCCTCAAAGCCGTCGCGGCATAACCGGCGTGGCGGCGCTCCCTTACTGGCGACTGTCCAGTTTCTATCTGTTCTATTTCGCCTTGCTCGGGTCGACAGCGCCGTTTCTGGCGCTGTACTTCGATCACCTCGGATTCAGCCCCGCGCGCATCGGCGAACTCGTCGCCATTCCGATGCTGATGCGCTGCGTGGCGCCGAACATCTGGGGCTGGCTCGGCGACTACACCGGCAAACGCCTGGCCATCGTGCGCTTCGGTGCGGTGTGTACATTGCTGACCTTCTCGCTGATTTTCGTCAGCAAGACCTACGCCTGGCTGGCGATGGTCATGGCCTTGCACGCGTTCTTCTGGCACGCGGTGCTGCCGCAATTCGAAGTCATCACCCTCGCGCATTTGCAGGGCCAGACGTCGCGTTACAGCCAGATCCGTCTGTGGGGCTCGATCGGATTCATCATCACCGTGGTCGTGCTCGGTCGTCTGTTCGAATGGCTCAGCCTCGATATCTACCCGGCGGCACTGGTGCTGATCATGGCCGGCATTGTCCTCAGCAGTCTCTGGGTGCCGAACGCGCAACCGCCGCAAGGCAATCGGCCGAGCGGCGAGGGCTTTCTCAAACAACTGCGCAGCCCCGGCGTGCTGGCGTTTTACGGCTGCGTTGCGCTGATGCAGATGAGCCACGGCCCGTATTACACCTTTCTGACCTTGCACCTTGAACGACTCGGCTACACGCGCGGCACGATCGGCATGCTCTGGGCCGTGGGCGTGGTCGCCGAAGTGCTGATGTTCATGGCGATGAGCCGGATTCTTGCGCGGTTTTCCCTGCGCCGGGTGCTGATGGCGAGTTTTCTGCTGGCGGCCCTGCGCTGGTTGCTGCTAGGTTCGTTCGCCGAGTTCCTGTGGGTGCTGTTGTTTGCGCAGATTTTGCACGCGGCGACCTTCGGCAGTTTTCACGCCGCGGCCATCGCCTTCGTGCAACGTAGTTTTGGCGCACGCCAGCAAGGTCAGGGCCAGGCGCTGTACGCAGCCTTGGCCGGCACCGGCGGCGCGCTCGGTGCGTTGTATTCCGGCTACAGCTGGAACGCCCTCGGCGCGACATTGACCTTTAGTATTGCCAGTCTCGCGGCGCTCGCTGCTGCCGTTATCATTGCCACACGTATGCAAGAGGACAGGCCATGAGCCTTACGCGTGAACAACTCGCCCAGCAAATCGTCGACGCCGGGCGTTTTCTCTACGGTCGCGGCTGGTCGCCGGCCACCAGCAGCAATTATTCGACGCGCCTGTCGGCCAGCGAAGCGTTGCTGACCGTGTCGGGCAAGCACAAGGGCCAGTTGGGTCTGGACGATGTGCTCGCCACCGATCTGTCGGGCAACAGCCTGGAGCCGGGCAAAAAACCGTCCGCCGAAACCCTGCTGCACACCCAGCTCTACAGCTGGCGCACGGAAATCGGCGCCGTGCTGCACACCCATTCGGTCAACGCCACGGTGCTGTCGCGCCTGACCCCGGAAGACTTTATCGAGTTCGAAGACTACGAACTGCAAAAAGCCTTCAGCGGCATTTCGACTCACGAATCCCGGGTGCGTGTGCCGATTTTCGACAACGATCAGGACATTGCGCGCCTCGCCGCCAAGGTGCAGCCTTGGCTCGACGCCCATCCTGATTGCGTCGGTTACCTGATTCGCGGCCACGGCCTCTACACCTGGGGCGCGCAGATGAACGACGCGCTGCGCCAGATCGAGGCTTTCGAATTTCTGTTTGAATGCGAGTTGAAAACCCGCAGCGTCATGAACCGCCAAGGCTGACTTCACCAGAAGTAGCCCATTTGCCTGATGAAATGCTGTGCCCGACCGGTCTGCAAGAACCGGACGGCAAGGCCGATACCGAGGAATTGCCCCAATGAGCAGCCTGTCCGTCTATCACGTTTCCAGCCCTGACATTCCGAACAAGGTGCTGACCCATTTCGAAGACATCGCCTCGACCTTGGCCGAGCAGGGCGTGCGTTTCGACCGCTGGCAAGCCGCCGCGAAGATCCAGCCGGGTGCCACTCAGGAAGAAGTGATCAGCGCTTACAAAGAGCAGATCGACCAACTGATGACCGAGCGCGGTTACATCACCGTCGACGTCATCAGCCTCAACAGCGACCACCCGCAAAAAGCCGAACTGCGCGCCAAGTTCCTCGAAGAACACCGGCATGGAGAAGACGAAGTACGCTTTTTCGTCGCCGGCCGTGGGCTGTTTACCCTGCACATCGACGATTACGTCTACGCCGTGCTCTGCGAAAAGAACGACCTGATCTCCGTACCCGCCGGCACCAAGCACTGGTTCGACATGGGTGAGCATCCGCATTTCGTGGCGATCCGTCTGTTCAACAACCCGGAAGGCTGGGTTGCCAACTTCACTGGCGAAGACATCGCCGGTCGCTTCCCGCGCCTGGAGGACTGAGCCGATGTCGATCAAAGCCATCGTCACCGACATCGAAGGCACCACCAGCGCGGTGAGTTTCGTCTTCGACGTGCTGTTTCCCTACGCCGCCAAACACCTGCCGGATTTCGTCCGGCAGAATGCCGACCGCGCCGATGTTGCCGAGCAACTCGACGCCGTGCGCCGTGACAGCAATGCACCGCAGGCTGATGTTGAACGGGTTGTTGAAATTCTCTTGAGCTGGATTGAGGAAGATCGCAAAGCCACGCCGCTCAAAGCTTTGCAGGGCATGGTCTGGGCCCAGGGTTATCACGCCGGGCAGTTGAAGGGGCATGTTTACCCGGATGCAGTTGAAGCACTGCGGCGCTGGCATGCCGCGGGTTATCAACTGTTTGTGTACTCGTCCGGCTCGATCCAGGCGCAGAAGCTGATTTTCGGCTGCTCCGAAGCGGGCGATCTGACGTCGCTGTTCAGCGGTTACTTCGACACCACGTCGGGCCCCAAGCGTGAGGCGCAGTCCTACACGAATATTCAACAGGCGATTGGCTTTGAAGCGGGGGAGATTCTGTTCCTCTCGGACATCGTTGAAGAACTCGATGCCGCTCAATCGGCCGGCCTGCAAACCTGCGGCCTGGCCCGCGAGGGCGGGGAGCTGGCGGGACATGTCACTGTCGACAGCTTCACCGGAATCGAACCGGAAGCCTTCTGATTTCCCGGTGCAGGGGTAAATACCACCTCACTGCCAATACAAAACCCTGTAGGAGCTGCGGCACGCTGCGATCTTTTGATCCTGATTTTTAACCACAAGATCAAAAGATCGCAGCGTGCCGCAGCCCCTACATGAAATACAAAAAAACAGGCCGTGAAGCGTATGCTCCACGGCCTGTTTTGTTTAAAGCGTTTTAATAATTACAGCGAGTGATACGTCGGCAGGGCAAACCGCTGCTGGCTTTGCAGCATGGCAATTTGCGGCAGCTCGCTGGCTTGTTCGGCCAGGTCACGACGAATCGCGCTGATCGCCCACGACAGTTGGTCGCCGGCATGTAGTTGCTGATAAGTCAGTGCGCGTTTGAACACTTTGCCGTCGCTGCTGCGCAGGGTCAGCAGGATCCCACCATCGGGACGTGGCGCAGTGGTGACTTCGAAGTTGGAGAACAGGGAGGTAAATTTTTCTTGGATCAGGCTCATGTTTTTCAGCTCCGTATGCACTTGAATGGCAAGCATGCAGAGGAGGTTGCAGCGATTGTGCCAGCATTTGAAAATAATAAAATCGTTATAAATCAATAGCTTAAAAACTATTGAATTTCAGGTTGTCGTGCAATCTGCATGAATGGCCATCGTGCATCCTGCATTTTGCGGGATCGTTATCGATTCAACGGAACCAATCGCCTACCCGGGGATCGCTGTAGCCCCCGCCTGATCAGCGGATACAAAACATTGCAAAAACCGCGTGTACAGCTTGAGAAGCGCTGACGTATTTTCGGACTCGACCCTCGCTCAAAAAGCGTCGGTAGTGTCAGCCCGACAATAAAAAACCGACCACACGTCAAGGTCGAACGGGGAGCTTCCATGAGTCACGCGCCAAGCGACACGATTACCTGGGGCATGATGCTCCGCAAACTGCCGATGATTGCCAAAGCCATCCCGCGGGTGGTCAAGGGCATGAAGGTGGCCAACGTCACGGATCCGACCCAAAGCTGTGGCCTTGGCTGGACATTCGAACAAGCGACCCTGCGCAATCCACAGGGCCCGGCGTTATTGCAGGGCGATGTGATGCTGACTTATGCGCAGGTCAACCAATGGGCCAACCGCATCGCCCACTATCTGAACGGGCAGGGCATCGGCAAGGGCGATGTGGTGGCGGTGTTTATCGAGAATCGTCCGGAATTGCTGGTGACCATTCTGGCGCTGGCCAAGGTCGGAGCGGTCAGCGCCTTGCTCAACACCTCGCAGACGCGCGACACGCTGATCCACAGTGTGAATCTGGTAGCGCCGGTAGCGATTGTCGTTGGTGAAGAGTTGCTACCCGCGTTTGCGGCGGTGCGCGAGCAAGTATCGATTGCCGCGCAACGTACCTGGTTCGTGGCCGATCAGGACACCTACAGCCATCCGGGCATTGCGCCCGAAGGCTACGTCAATCTGATCAGCGCCAGTGCCGACGCCGCCAGCGACAACCCGCCGAGCAGCCAGCAAGTGTTCTTCGACGACCCGTGTTTCTACATTTACACCTCGGGCACCACGGGCCTGCCGAAAGCCGGCGTGTTCAAACACGGCCGCTGGATGCGCAGTTCCGCCAGCTTCGGCATGATCGCGCTCAACATGGGCCCCGACGACGTCGTCTATTGCACGCTGCCGCTGTACCACGCCACCGGTCTTTGCGTGTGCTGGGGCTCGGCGATCAACGGCGCTTCAGGCTTCGCGATCCGCCGTAAATTCAGTGCCAGCCAGTTCTGGAGCGACGTGCGCCGCTACCGTGCGACCACCATCGGTTACGTCGGTGAGTTGTGTCGTTATCTGGTCGATCAACCGGCCAGCGCCGATGACAGCCATCACGACGTGCGCAAGATGATTGGTAACGGTTTGCGTCCTGGTGCCTGGGCCGAATTCAAGACGCGCTTCGCCGTTGACCACATCTGCGAGCTGTACGCGGCGAGCGACGGCAACATTGGTTTCACCAACATTCTCAATTTCGACAACACCATTGGTTTCTCGCTGATGGCCTGGGAGCTGGTGGCCTACGACCATGACAGTGGCGAGCCGCTGCGCAGCGACGACGGCTTCATGCGCAAAGTCGGTAAGGGTGAGCAGGGCCTGTTGCTGGCGCGAATCGACGAGAAAGCACCACTGGATGGCTACACCGATCCGCAGAAAACCGCCAAAGTCGTGTTGCAAGACGTGTTTACCAAGGGCGATCGCTTTTTCAACACCGGCGATCTGCTGCGCAACATCGGTTTCGGTCACGCGCAATTTGTTGATCGACTCGGCGACACCTACCGCTGGAAGGGGGAAAACGTCTCGACCACTGAAGTCGAAAACCTTTTGTTGCAACACCCACACATCTCCGAGGCGGTGGCCTATGGCGTGGAAATCCGCAATACCAATGGCCGGGCGGGGATGGCGGCGATCACGCCGGCTGAATCCCTCGCGACCCTGGATTTTGCCGAGCTGCTGACGTTTGTCCGCGAACGCATGCCGGCCTATGCAGTGCCGTTGTTCCTGCGGGTGAAGGTAAAAATGGAAACCACCGGCACCTTCAAATACCAGAAGACGCGCCTGAAAAACGAAGGCTTCGACCCCGGCCAGACGGGCGATGATCCGATCTACGCGTGGCTGCCCGGTACTCACACCTACGTGCGCGTGACGGATGAGTTATTGGCGGAAATCGATCAAGGCAAGCATCGTTATTGATTCTGGCTATGAGTGCTCTTGAGAAAAAGGGGGTGACAGCTATCGTCTTGCTCGGGAAACTGTCGGCTTTCCGATAGACCGATAGTGGAGTTGCCCCATGTCCGACCAAAGCCGCCAGATGACCCCTGAAGAAGCTGCCGAATTCACCGAGCAGGTTTTCAACAAGGCGCGCGACGGTGATGCCGAGATGCTTGATCGCCTGGTCACGGCCGGTTTGCCAGTGAACTTGAAGAACAGCAAGGGCGACACGTTGCTGATGTTGGCCAGCTATTACGGCCATGTGGATGCGGTCCAGGTGCTGCTTAAACACAAGGCCGATCCGGAAATGCGCAACGGCAACGGCCAGAGCCCGATTGCCGGGGCGGCGTTCAAGGGCGACCTGGCGGTGGTCAAGGCGCTGGTCGAGGCGGGCGCCGAGATCGAAGGTTCATCGTTTGATGGTCGTACCGCGCTGATGATGGCGGCGATGTTCAACCGCGTGGCAATCGTTGATTACCTGATCAGCAAAGGTGCAGACCCGAAAGCCAAGGACGCCAACGGCGTCACCGCGCTGGACGCGGCCCGGACCATGGGCGCAGTCGACACGACGGCGCAACTGGAAAAACTCCTCGCCTGAGATTGGTAATTCCCTGTGGCGAGGGAGCTTGCTCCCGCTCCAGTGCGTAGCGCTGGCAAGTTTTCAGGGCCGCTACGCAGCCCAGCGGGAGCAAGCTCCCTCGCCACAGGTGTCGGGTGTGCGGAAGAATGCGCTATCCTTTGCGCCCTCGAAATTCATCTTCGCCACAGGATCCGCCCTCATGAAAGCCGCACTCGTCGAACTCATCAGCAAAATCAGCTCCGGCTGCATGGGCGAGGACGAGATCCTGAAAGTGGCCGACGAAGCCGCACAAGCCTACGCCGATGCCGGCGCCTTTCTGACAGCCAATCCGGACATCAACTACGACGACACCTTCCCGATTACGCTGGGCGAGTGGGTAGTGGTCGGCAGCCTGCCGGAAACCGTGCTGTTCCAGGCTGACACCTACGTCGACCTGTTCGCGCAGATCGTCGCCTCGTTCGGTCCGACCGTCGACTTCAACCTCAAGCCCAAGCAACTGGCCAAGACCGAAGCCCTGACAGCCCTCAACCGCATCCAGGTGCAGATGAGCAGCCTGAACAAGGAAAACGGTGGCTACACGCTGATGAATTTCAGCCAGTTGCTCGACGATGAACTGCAAGTGGTGCTGGTCTACGGCAACGACGTGCCACGAGTGCTGGAGCTGTGCGCCGAAGTCGGCATCGCCGCTGCACCATCGTTGGAAGCGCTGAAAGTCGCCGTTCACGTCTGAGCGCAATAAAAGGGAACCCTGCGCGCGACCGTCTATCCTAAAAGTGCATGCCACTATTTCTGGAGCGACACCATGGGTTCCACGTTCAACGGTCTGATTGGCCTGATCATTCTCGCCCTCGACATCTGGGCCATCATTAATGTGCTGAAGAGCGGCGCCGAGACCGGGATGAAAATCCTCTGGGTACTGCTGATCATCCTCCTGCCGGTGCTGGGCCTGATCATCTGGGCGATTGCCGGACCGCGGGGCAACGTGCGTATCTGATCTGATAGCACTGCATTTACCCCCTGTAGGAGTGAGCCTGCTCGCGATAGCGTTTTTTCAGTCACTGATTCATTGGCTGTGGAATAGCTATCGCGAGCAGGCTCACTCCTACAAGGGATTGTGGTCGGCAGATGACGTGAGGTTCGACCTGTCATCTTCGGCAACGTAGAATGCGCGCCTTTCCCGGGCAATCGTCTTCACGATCGACGCCCGCGCATTCATCGGAGCACTTCACCATGACCGTCACCAAGACCAGCGAGTACCTGGAAACCCTCTACGAAGGCTACGGCCAGCGTTTTCGCATGGAAAAACTGCTGCACGAAGTGCGCACCGAACACCAGCACCTGGTGATTTTCCAGAACCCGCGCATGGGCCGTGTGATGGCGCTGGACGGCGTGATCCAGACCACTGAAGCCGACGAATTCATCTATCACGAAATGCTCACCCACGTACCGATCCTCGCCCATGGCACCGCCAAGCGCGTGCTGATCATCGGCGGCGGCGACGGCGGCATGTTGCGCGAAGTGACCAAGCACGCGGGTGTCGAACACATCACCATGGTCGAGATCGACGGCACCGTGGTCGACATGTGCAAGGAATTCCTGCCGAACCACTCCAAGGGCGCCTACGACGACCCGCGTCTGAATCTGGTGATCGACGACGGCATGCGTTTCGTCGCCACCACCACGGAAAAATTCGACGTGATCATCTCCGACTCCACCGACCCGATCGGCCCGGGCGAGGTGCTGTTCTCGGAAAACTTCTACCAGGCCTGCCACCGCTGCCTGAACGAAGGCGGCATCCTCGTGACCCAGAACGGCACGCCGTTCATGCAGATCGACGAAGTCAAAACCACTGCCGGTCGCCTGCGCAGCCTGTTCCCGGACTGGCATTTCTACCAGGCCGCCGTACCGACCTACATCGGCGGTTCGATGACGTTTGCCTGGGGTTCGACCAACCCGGCCTACCGCAAACTGAGCCGTGAAGTCCTGCAACAGCGCTTCATTGGCAGCGGCATCGTCACTCGCTACTACAATCCGGAAATCCACATCGGCGCGTTCGCGCTGCCGCAGTACGTGCTACAAGCGGTCAATAAGCCAAGCAACGACTGATCACCGCGCTAGCTCCCCAGTGAGGGAGCTCTTGTGGCGAGGGGATTTATCCCCGTTGGGATGCGCAGCGTCCCCAAAATCAGCACCCACGGTCTTCCTGATACACCGCGGTTGCTGATTTTCACGACTGCTGCGCAGCCGAACGGGGATAAATCCCCTCGCCACAAAAGCACGCTCCCCACTTTGCTGCCTGTACCCAAGATGTCGTTTTTTTCATCTTCGCTCGTTGTAATCCTTTTGAACCAACTTTCGGCGTACCAGTCGATTTAGGTGTAAGCCCATTTGCGGGTTTGATCGAGGAGGCACCGATGCAAAAGTGGAAAGTCACTTTCGTGGACGATCATGGTCAACCGATCGACGAAGTCTTCGAGTGCGAAGAGTGTCCGAGTCATGAGCGGGCCGCCAAGCTCATCAAGGAACGTTTTCTTCCTGTCGCCGCCGAACTGGATATGAACGATCTGGAAGGGCGAACCCCCGATGCAGGCGTGAAAAGCCTGAAAACCCAGAACAGCATCGAAATCCGCAGCATCACTCCAATCTGAAATTCTTCCTGTCACTTGAAGCACCAGGCCTTGGCAGCAGCTCTATCTTGGGGCTACTCTGCAAGCGAGATCAGCGAACGGATCGCTAAGGTCTGGTCTTGTCAGCTACATGCTTGTTTCCCGCGCGCAACCACGTTGCCGTAGTACTTAGGCCAAAGGCCCGGGGCGGGAATACGGAAAGTCTATCCATCTATCCGAGGGGGACGATTCATGAGCACAGCCTATCAAGAAGACATCAGCAGCAATGTTCTGCGCCGCATGAAAGAAGGCGGTTTCGACTTTTCCCGATTCCATCCCATCGAGTTCTACGCCATTTTCCCGGACGAGGAGCGGGCGCGCAGGGCAGCAGGCAAATTTCGTGGTGAATCCATCAATGCCCAGGTCAGCGTGCGCGACGATGGCGCGTGGTCTCTGGAGTTGAGCAAAGTGATGTACGCGACATATGACGACATCGGCGATTTCGAGCAGGGGTTTTCTGCTGTGGTCGAACCGCTGGGCGGCATCATCGAGGGTTGGGGCGTCAAGCAGGAGGTGCGCAATCGCCACCGTTTGAACTGATCTCTTGCAGTAACTGTTAAGCAACGGCTGGCCTTTGGGTTGGCCGTTGTTGTTTTTGAAGATCAAAAGATCGCAGCTTTCGGCAGCTCCTACAGGTAATCGGTGTAGGAGCTGCCGAAGGCTGCGATCTTTTGCTTTTGCTTTCAAAACATTTCAAACAGGCAAAAAAAAGCCACCGGAGAGGGTGGCTAAAAGGGAAGACCGATAAGGAGAGGAAACCGGTCAGGGTTACAGCGGGGCGGGCTGCGATGGCAGTCCAGAGCAGTTGAGCCGAGCACTCCGTGGCGTAGTGGCCGATGAAGTTTTGCAGCGAATGCGCGGATTATCCGCAGCCGATGGCGAGCAGTGAAATCAACTCTGACTATGCTGGTGATAGGCGATGCAGTGCGTCGCAATGAAGCGGGGGCAATCAGGTTGGAGCATTTGCCGCACAGGAATGGTGCGGCGCCTGCGGCGTGAATATCCAACCGATTGAAATCAAAGCGTTTATGCCGATGGCACGGGCCTTGCGAAGGCCTGTATGTCCGGGTGACAAGGAGTACGGCATGATCCGCACCTATTTTGATGAGATGTACGATGCCGGCGGCCAGGTCCGCCCGCATTACCGGGAGTTCGCCCGATGGCTGGCCGACACGCCTGACGAGCTGCTGGCGCAACGGCGGCGCGAGGCTGATTTGCTGTTCCATCGCGCCGGCATCACGTTCACGCTCTACGGCGACGAGCAGGGCACCGAGCGCCTGATTCCATTCGACACCATTCCGCGCAGCATTCCCGCCAGTGAATGGCGAATCGTCGAACGCGGCTGCATCCAGCGGGTCAAGGCGCTGAACATGTTCCTCGCCGACCTTTATCACGAGCAGCGCATCATCAAGGCCGGGATCATTCCCGCCGAACAGGTACTGGCCAACGAGCAGTATCAGTTGGCGATGCAAGGCCTGGATCTGCACCGCGATATCTATTCGCATATTTCCGGCGTCGATCTGGTGCGCGATGGTGACGGCACCTATTACGTGCTCGAAGACAATCTGCGCACCCCGAGCGGTGTCAGCTACATGCTCGAAGACCGCAAGATGATGATGCGCCTGTTCCCGGAGCTGTTCGCCGCCCAGCGCATCGCGCCCATCGACCATTATCCGAACCTGTTGCTCGACACGCTGAAAAGCTCGAGCCCCATCGATGACCCGAGCGTGGTCGTGCTGACGCCGGGGCGTTTCAACAGTGCGTTCTTCGAACACGCGTTTCTGGCGCGGGAGATGGGCGTGGAACTGGTGGAGGGCGCGGACCTGTTCGTGCGTGACGACAAGGTCTTCATGCGCACCACCGACGGCCCGAAAGCGGTGGACGTGATCTATCGCCGTCTCGATGACGCGTTTCTCGATCCGCTGGCGTTCAATCCGGACTCGATGCTCGGCGTGCCGGGGCTGCTGTCGTCCTACCGCTCCGGCAATGTGGTACTGGCCAACGCCATCGGCACCGGCGTGGCGGACGATAAATCGGTGTATCCGTTTGTCACCGACATGATCCGTTTTTACCTCGACGAAGAGCCGATCCTGAAGAATGTGCCGACCTGGCAATGCCGCAATCCGTCTGAACTTTCCCATGTGCTGGCCAATCTTCCGGATCTGGTGGTCAAGGAAACCCAGGGTTCCGGCGGTTACGGGATGCTCGTCGGACCAGCGGCAACGACGGCGGAAATCGATGCGTTCCGCGAGCGGATCAAAGCCAAGCCGCACGCCTACATCGCGCAACCAACG
Organism: Pseudomonas sp. TH06; assembly: GCF_016651305.1. Lineage (GTDB taxonomy): Bacteria > Pseudomonadota > Gammaproteobacteria > Pseudomonadales > Pseudomonadaceae > Aquipseudomonas. Next base: position 362,945 of record NZ_JAEKEC010000004.1, read on the forward strand.
TTGTCGCTGTCGACCTGTCCGACCTTTGTCGAAAACGGCATTGCACCGCGCCACATCGACTTGCGCCCGTTTGTCTTGTCCGGTCGCGAAACCCGGGTGGTGCCCGGCGGTTTGACCCGTGTCGCCCTGCGCGAAGGCTCCCTGGTGGTGAATTCCTCACAGGGCGGCGGAACCAAGGACACCTGGGTGGTCGAGGATTGAAGGAAGCTTGCCATGTTAAGTAGAACTGCCTCGGATCTGTATTGGATGTCGCGTTACCTGGAGCGGGCGGAAAACCTCGCTCGGATGCTCGACGTCAGTTATTCGCTGTCGCTGATGCCGCAGGACGGTCGCGGCGATGGTCTGCACGAATTGGCCATGCCGTTGTTGATCACCGGCACCCTCGACGATTACCTGGAGCGCCACGGCGAACTGCACGCCGAACGCCTGCTGCATTTCTTCGCTCTCGATGCGGCCAACCCGGCGAGCATCTATAGCTGCCTCGGCGCGGCACGGGCCAGTGCTCACGCGGTGCGCGGTCGAATCACCGCAGACATGTGGGAAAACATCAACGCCACATGGCTGGAGATTCGCGGGATCGCCGAACAGGGCTTGAGCCGCTATGGCATGAGCCGTTTCTGTGAATGGATCAAGGAGCGCTCACACCTGTTCCGTGGTGCCTCTTACGGCACGATCATGCGCAACGATGCGTTTCGCTTCATTCGTCTGGGCACGTTTATCGAGCGCGCCGACAACACCTTGCGACTGCTCGATGCCCGGTACGAGATGGCTGGCGATCAGGCCGAAGCGGTCAGTGACGGCACCGCTCATGCCTACTATCAATGGAGTGCCTTGCTGCGGGCCTTGTCATCATTCGAGGCCTACACCGAAATCTACCGCGATGCGCCCGGCGCCCGACATGTTGCCGAGTTGCTGCTGTTGCGCGCCGATGTGCCGCGCTCGCTGCGCGCCTGTACCGAAGAAATCGACCAGATCCTCGCGCAGCTGCCGGGGGCCAACGGTCGGCCGGCACAGCGACTGGCGGCAGAAATGGACGCGCGCCTGCGCTACACCGGCATTCACGAAATCCTCGAAGAAGGCCTGCACGCCTGGCTCACCGAATTCATCCCGCTGGTGCGCCAGTTGGGCAACGCCATTCACAGTTCCTACCTGGAGGCTGCATGAGACTTTCCATAAGCCACGAGACCACCTATCACTATGAAGATCAGGTGCGGGCCAGCATCCAGTATCTGCGACTGACGCCCCACGACAGCGAGCGTCAGCACGTGCTGAGCTGGCAGCTCGACCTGCCGCGTCCGGTGCGCGCGCAACTCGATCCGTTCGGCAACATCCTGCATGTGCTGACCATGGACGAGCCACACGAAGCGATCATCATCGGCGCCCGGGGGCAGGTCGATATCGACGAGTTGCGCGAGGCCGAACATGAGAGCCAGTCGGCGCTGCCATTCCTGCGTTTCACCCGTCTGACCGAGGCGGACGAAGCCCTGCGCGCGTTTGCGGCAAAATCCTGCAAGCAACGGCGTGACCGTACTGCGCTGATCGATTTGATGCACGGTTTGAATCAGCACATGACCTACACGCCGGGCTCGACCGAAGTCGACACCAGCGCGGCCGAGGCGTTTGCCGGGCGTGCCGGGGTTTGCCAGGACCACGCCCACGCGTTTCTGGCCTGCGCGCGCAGTCTGGGGATTCCATCGCGTTATGTGTCGGGCTATCTGTACAGCGAAGATTGCGAACATCTGGCCAGCCATGCCTGGGCGGAAGCGTGGCTGGATGACGCCTGGTACAGCTTCGACGTGACCAATGAACTGGCCCGACCGGAACGACATTTGAAACTGGCGGTGGGTCTGGACTATCTCGACGCCTGCCCGGTACGCGGCATGCGCAGGGGCGGCGGATGCGAGCAGATGCATGCAAAGGTCTTCGTCTCGCCGACCCCTGCGCCGATCATCTCCGTGCAGCAGCAATAACGGGCTCACACGTAGCCCCTGTAGGAGTGAGCCTGCTCGCGATAGCGGTATGTCAGATACAACAATACTGACTGTTCCACCGCAATCGCGAGAAGGCTCACTCCCACAAGGGGATGGGTTCAGGGCCTAACCTTGCGCCCGGCCATGTGTTTCAAATATCCCACCAACATCTCCAGATCCCCATCCGCCAACACCTCGGCAGAAAACCCCGGCATCTTCGCCTGTGGCCAATGCCGCAGACTCTGCGGATCACGAATGTAGCGCTTGAGGAAATCGGCGCCGAAATACTCGGTCGGGTTATAGGGAATATTCAGATCCGGCCCGACTTGCGCATCTCCCGCGCCATTCAATCGATGACACGCCAGGCAATTTTTCTGAAACAACGCAAACCCCAGATTCACCGGGTCATCAGCCTTTAACGCCGGATCCGGCAGCAGAGCAGGGAAGCGCTCGGCCACTGGCGCCATGCGTTTGATGCTGGCGACTTCGAATGGCCATTGTTCCGGGCTGATCTTGCCGATCTGTGGATCGGTCCACACCAGATAAAACGGTCCGGCGCTGTGTTTGCCTTCCGACAGCGGCGGCCACGGCTTGGCCGGATCTTCAATGGCCAGCCACGCCCTCGAGCCTTGAGTGTTGAGCAGCGGCGCAGCACTCAATTCGGCGGCAAAACCGTCCAGCGCCACGGCCTGCAGGTGATCTTCGGGATTGATTCCAGCCAGTAACGCCGCCAATGGCACGGCGCGATAAGTCATGTCCTTTTTGTAGGACACGTCGTTCTTGATCGTGAGGGTTTGCGCCTGAGGATGCTTTAACAGCTCCTCGGTCTGCCAGGTGCGACTCTTTGCGCCCAACTGCAAATCCAGTTGTGCGGCAGACAGGGGCATGCTCAGCAGCAAGGCCCCGAACACAATGAGCGCTTTCAAATGATCGCCGTCCATGTCGTGGAAGTGCGCAAAGATTGGCACAGCCACGCTGGCCCGGGTAGCGGGCCAGTCACATATTCAGTGGCGATAGACAGCACCTGCCGCTTGATTCAGCCAATGACCTTGGTCAGATTCGGCAAAATCAACAACAGCGTCGTGGCGAAAAGAATGAGCCCTGCTTGACGAACTTTCGGTTGTTTGAACATGGCTTGACCGCCTTTATTGTTATTTCCTGATGCTTGCCTGCATATCCATGACGGCAAGCGCTGCACTTCCTGTTAAAGAACGCCTGCCTCGGCAAAACCCGACGACCATGACGTACATGTTCTACCTTAGGGCCCGCGTCACGCTTGGCTTAGATCCATTTCATATGGAGCTGTTGTCATTCGCAATAAAAAAGGCATGAGGCGTATTGCCAGCTTCTTTGCCGCCCGCTTGCTAGACAACTCGCCGACCTGAACCGGTTCACCCAGCGTCTGATGACCGTCCGTCTGAGCGTGTGCGTCAACACCATTGAGCGCTGTGGTCATTGAATCGATGGCCGTGCAGGCGAAGAGTGGAGGCACAAGAAATCACTCACCGCACAGGTTCGAGGACGTCATGACCCAAGCTTTGATTTTCGATGCATTACGCACGCCCCGCGGCAAGGGCAAGGCCGATGGCGCCTTGCACAGCGTCAAACCGGTGAATCTGGTCGCTGGTCTGTTGACCGCGCTGCAACAGCGCACCTCACTGGACACCAGCCAGGTCGATGATGTGGTGCTCGGCTGCGTCACGCCGATTGGCGATCAAGGCTCGGACATCGCCAAGACCGCTGTGCAAGTGGCCGATTGGGACGTCAGCGTCGCGGGTGTGCAAATCAACCGTTTCTGCGCTTCGGGCCTGGAAGCGGTGAACCTCGGCGCGATGAAAGTGCGCTCAGGCTTCGAAGATCTTGTGGTGGTCGGTGGTGTCGAGTCGATGTCACGAGTGCCGATGGGCAGCGACGGCGGCGCCTGGGCGCTGGATCCGCAGACCAACCTGCACAGCCACTTCACCCCGCAGGGCGTCGGTGCGGACCTGATCGCCACAATCGAAGGCTTCAGCCGTCAAGATGTCGATGCCTACGCGCTTCACTCGCAGCAGAAAGCGGCGCGGGCGCGTGCCGATGGCTCGTTCAACAAGTCGCTGGTGCCGGTGCAGGATCAGAACGGCATCATTCTGCTCGATCACGATGAGTTCATTCGCGCCGAGTCGACGCTGGAAGGTCTGGGCAAGCTCAAACCGAGTTTCGAAATAATCGGCCAGATGGGCTTCGACGCGACGGCGTTGCGGGTTTACAGCGATGTCGAGCGCATCAACCATGTGCACACCCCAGGCAACAGTTCCGGCATCGTTGACGGCGCTGCGCTGATGTTGATCGGTTCCGAAGCCAAGGGCCGGGCACTGGGCCTGCAACCGCGGGCGCGCATTGTCGCCACGGCAGTCACCAGTACCGATCCGACCATCATGCTCACCGGTCCCGCACCGGCCACCCGCAAAGCGCTGGCGAAGGCCGGTCTGCGGGTGGAAGACATCGACCTGTTCGAGGTCAACGAGGCGTTCGCCTCAGTGGTGCTGAAATTCATCAAAGACATGGCGGTCGACCCGGACAAGGTCAACGTCAACGGCGGCTCCATCGCCATGGGCCACCCGTTGGGCGCGACCGGGTGCGCGATCCTCGGCACCTTGCTCGATGAACTGGAAACCCGGCGCCTGCGCTATGGCCTGGCGACGCTGTGCGTTGGCGGCGGCATGGGCATTGCCACCATCATCGAACGCCTCTGAGCCCCGAATTCAAGGAACCTTGTTATGAGCGAAGCCATTCGTTACGAAAAAGGCCAGGACGCCATCGTCGTGCTGACCATCGACATGCCGGGCCAGAGCGCCAACACCATGAACGGCGTGTACCGCGAGGCGATGGCCGCCTGCGTCGCCCGGCTTGTCGCTGAAAAAGACAGCATTGCCGGCGTAATCATTACCTCGGCGAAGAAGACGTTTTTCGCCGGCGGTGATCTCAATGAGTTGATCAAAATCGGCAAGCCCGAAGCCAAGGCTTTCTATGACATGGTGCTGACCCTCAAAGGGCAATTGCGCACTCTGGAAACCCTCGGCAAACCGGTGGTCGCGGCCATTAACGGTGCGGCGTTGGGCGGTGGCTGGGAAATCTGCCTCGCTTGTCATCACCGCGTTGCGCTGGACGATTCGTCGGTGCAACTCGGTCTGCCGGAAGTCACCCTGGGCTTGCTGCCGGGCGGCGGCGGGGTAGTGCGCATGGTGCGCATGCTCGGTATCGAGAAGGCGCTGCCGTATCTGCTCGAAGGCAAAAAGGTCCGTCCGCAACAGGCATTGCAGGCCGGTTTGATAGAAGAACTGGCGATGAATCGCGATGAATTACTGGCCAAGGCACGCGCCTGGATCGTTGCCAATCCGACGGCGGTGCAGCGTTGGGACGTGAAGGGTTATCAGATTCCTGGCGGCACACCGTCGAACCCGAAAGTAGCGCAGATGCTGGCGATTGCGCCGTCGATCCTGCGCACCAAAACCCAGGGCACATTGCCTGCGCCGGAAAAGATTCTGTGTGCGGCCGTCGAAGGCGCACAGGTGGATTTCGACACTGCGCACCTGATCGAAACCCGCTACTTCACCGAGTTGACCACCGGGCAGATCTCGAAAAACCTGATTGGCACTTTCTGGTTTCAGCTCAATGAGATCAATGCGGGTGGCTCGCGACCGCAGGGTTACGCGCCATTCGTCACGCGCAAGGTCGGTGTTCTTGGCGCCGGGATGATGGGTGCCGGGATCGCTTTCGTCAGCGCCTCGGCCGGTATCGAAGTGGTGCTCAAGGACATCAATCTTGCCGCAGCGGAGAAGGGCAAGGCCCACTCGGCTGCGCTGCTGGACAAGAAAGTGGCTCGCGGTCAAATGGATGCTGCGCAGCGCGAAGCGGTGTTGGCGCGAATCCAGACCAGCGAAAACGATGGCGATCTGGCCGGTTGTGATCTGATCATCGAAGCGGTGTTTGAAGATCGCGAGCTGAAAGGCAAAGTCTCGGCAGCCGCGCAGAAAGTTGTCGGCGCCGATGCTGTCATTGCCTCTAACACGTCGACCTTGCCGATCACCGGTCTGGCGACTGCCGTGCCCGATCAAAGCAAATTCATCGGCCTGCATTTCTTCAGCCCGGTGGAGAAAATGCCACTGGTGGAAATCATCAAAGGCGCACAGACCAGCGATGAAACCCTGGCACGCGGGTTCGATTTCGTCCTGCAAATCAAGAAGACGCCAATTGTGGTCAACGACAGTCGCGGTTTCTTTACGTCGCGGGTCTTCGGCACCTTCACCAATGAAGGCATCGCCATGCTCGGCGAAGGCGTGAGCGCGCCGATGATCGAGACCGAAGCGCGCAAGGCCGGGATGCCGATCGGGCCTCTGGCGATCTCCGACGAAGTTTCCCTCAGCCTGATGAGTCATATCCGCAAACAAACCGCCAAGGACCTACAAGCGGAAGGGAAGCCGCTGATTGAGCACCCGGCGTTCGCCGTGATTGACTTGCTGCTCAACGAATACAAGCGTCCGGGCAAGGCCGCAGGCGGCGGTTTCTACGAATACCCGGCCGGTGGCCAGAAATATCTGTGGCCAGAGCTGAAGAGCCGTTTCGAGAAGGCCGACGGGCAAATCTCGCCGAAGGACGTGCGTGACCGGCTGCTGTTCGTGCAAGCCATCGAAACCGTGCGTTGCGTGGAAGAGGGCGTACTCACCTCGACGGCGGATGCCAACGTCGGTTCGATCTTCGGCATCGGTTTCGCGGCATGGACCGGTGGGGCATTGCAGTTCATCAACCAGTACGGTGTGAAGGACTTCGTCGCTCGCGCGCAATATCTGGCCGAGCAATATGGCGAGCGTTTTGCACCGCCGGCGCTGTTGCTGGAAAAAGCGGCGAAAGGAGAGTTGTTCTAGGCGACAGGGAATACATTTTGGGGCTTGCCTTGCCAGGTTGTTTCAGGGCAGGCTCTGGGGTGTTCATTATTCCCATCACGTGTCAGGTATTTTTTATGTCGCTACGCATCTGCATTCTGGAAACCGACATCCTGCGTCCGGAACTGGTCGATCAATATCAGGGTTACGGGCAGATGTTTCAGCGCCTGTTCTCGCAGCAACCGATTGCCGCCGAGTTCACCGTGTACAACGTGATGCAGGGCGAATACCCGAGCGACGAGCAGACCTTCGATGCCTACCTGGTCACCGGCAGCAAGGCCGATTCGTTTGGCACCGACCCGTGGATTCAAACTCTCAAGGAATATCTGCTGACCCGTTACGAGCGTGGCGACAAACTGCTTGGCGTGTGTTTCGGCCATCAACTGCTGGCGCTGCTGCTGGGTGGCAAGAGCGAGCGAGCCACGCAGGGCTGGGGCGTCGGCACCCACAACTACAAACTCGCGGCCAAAGCGCCGTGGATGAGCCCTGTGCGGGAAGAGCTGACGTTGCTGATCAGCCATCAGGATCAAGTCACTGCGCTACCGGAAAACGCTACGGTTATTGCTTCCAGTGATTTCTGCCCGTTTGCGGCGTATCACATCAACGATCAAGTGCTGTGTTTCCAGGGGCATCCGGAATTCATTCACGATTACTCGCGTGCGCTGCTGGACCTGCGTCAGGAAGCACTGGGTTCGCAGATTTACAGCAAAGGTGTGGCCAGCCTGGAGCAGGAGCACCACGGCACCACGGTGGCCGAGTGGATGATGCGTTTTGTGGCGCACAAACCTCAGGCTAAGGCCGTTTAAAGCCTGATACGGATTCTGTGGCGAGGGAGCTTGCTCCCGCTGGGCGGCGAAGCGGCCCCCAACATTCAATGGCCAAAAATATGAGTGCGAGGATTGCGACTGCTGCGCAGCCGGGCGGGAGCAAGCTCCCTCGCCACAGGTCTACAACCATCCTGACCGCTTGAAACTCGCCCACAAACTCACACACCCCACCGTAATAAACCCCAGCACGGCGAAATAACCGTAATGCCAGCTCAACTCCGGCATGTTCTGGAAGTTCATCCCGTAAATCCCCGCCACTGCCGTCGGAAACGCCAGAATCGCCGCCCACGCTGCAAACTTGCGCTGCACCACGCTCTGCCGTGACGCTTCCAGCAACACACCGATCTCGATGGTCTGACTGGCAATGTCGGCCAGCGTCGTCAGGTCTTCCATCTGCCGCGTCACATGGATCTGCACATCGCGAAAGTAGGGGCGCATGTTCTTGTCGATGAACGGGAAGCTCAGCTTCTGTAGCTCCTCGCTGATTTCCACCATTGGCGCTGCGTATCGGCGCAAGCGAACCACATCACGACGCAAGCCGTGCAGCTTCTGAATATCGTGTTCGTTCAACGCGCTGCACAGCACGTTGCGCTCCAGTTCATCAATCTCGGCATGAATCGCTTCGCCCACTGGCTGATAGTTCTCGATGACGAAATCGAGCAACGCATAAAGTACGAAATCTTCCCCATGCTCCAGCAACAGCGGACGCGCCTCACAACGTTGACGGACATGGGCGTAGGACGCCGAGTGGCCGTTGCGCGCGGTAATGATGTAGCCCTTGCCCGCGAAAATGTGAGTTTCGATGAACTGCAGGATCCCGTGTTCGCGGATGGGCGAGTAGGTGACGATAAACAAAGCGTCGCCAAAGGTTTCCAGCTTCGGCCGACTGTGTTTCTCCAGTGCATCTTCGATGGCCAGTTCGTGCAGGTTGAACTGTCGTTGCAGGTTGGCCAGCTCTTGCGCGTTTGGTTCTTCAAGACCGATCCACACGAAGTGGCCGGTTTTTGCGGCCCAGGCGGCGCCTTCATCAAGGGAAATATTGGTGACTTTCTTACCCGCGCTGTACACCGCAGCGGCAACAACTCGACCCATGGTGGTGGTTCACTTCTTCTAGGCAGTGGCAGGGAATACAAGGCTTTAGCTTAGCCGTGTCGTTGCTTGAGAGTCAGTGAAATCTGCACAGTTCACCGGGCAAAGAAAAACCCGCACAGGGCGGGTTTGTTTTTCATGCGGCTTGCAGTTGTCGATCCATCGCTTCGATGCACTCGCGCATTTGTTCGCGGCACTGCTGGATGAGCATGGGCATGTCGTCCATGGTCATTCCGGCGGTAGGAATGGCCGGCAGCGAGCGTATGAGAATTTTCCCACTGCGCCAGCGATTCAGGCGCATGTGCTTGATGTAACTGCTGACGCACACCGGAACGATCGGCACACCGGCGGCAATTGCCATCTGGAACGCGCCTTTCTTGAACGGCAGCAGGTCTTCGCCGAGGTTGCGCGTGCCTTCCGGAAATACCCAGATCGACGTGTCTTCGTTCTGCAAGGTGTTCGTCGTGGTGAGCATTGACTGGCGCGCCTTGTGCGCATTCCCACGGTCGATCAACACGTTGCCGGCCAGCCAGAACAATTGCCCGAACAGCGGCACCCATTTCAGGCTCTTCTTGCCAATGCAGACAGTCCGGTGTGGAACGACATTACCGAAGACGAACAAATCATAGTTGGATTGATGGTTGGCGATGATCACGCAACTGTCGGGCTTGTTCATCAAGCCGCTGACATCAGCCTTCACGCGCAAACGCAGAATGCACATGGCCGGCAGAGCGTAGAGGCGGGCGCACAGGCGGCTGTTGTCCGGATTGAATGGACGGCACACCCCGAGAATCACCCCGAGTACACCGGCCACCATAAAGTGCAGGCCCATCAATAACATACGAAACACGAACAGCATTTTCAGGCCCCACCGGGACAAAAGGTGGCGCAGTGTACGGATGTGCACTGTTTTCGGCAATTGCTGCTATAGAGTCCGGAGATAGCCGATGTTTAAGCGCATGTTTCCGACTGGGTTGTCAGACGCGTCCTAGAGCAGCCACGGCATTTTCAACGGAGCACGCATGAAAAAAGCCCGACACGACGGTCGGGCTTTTCTTTACGGCAGGAGACGAGTGATTAACCCAGATGTTCCTGATCCTGGATGATCGCGTTGTCCAGAGTTTCCAGCAGGGCTTTACGCACTTTCAGCTTGGTGTTTTTGTGCGCGGTCATATTGATCTTCTTCAACTGACGCGCAGCGGCGAGGGCGGCGCCTTGCAGTTCCTCGGCGGCCACTACCTTGTCGAGGAAACCGGCATCCACAGCGCTTTGCGGATCGAACATCTCGCCATTGATCACCGAGCGGTGGAACGTCGAGCGACGCAGACGATCACGGGCCAGTTCGATCCCGGCGTGGTGCATGGTCATGCCGATCTGCACTTCGTTCAGGCCAATGCTGAACGGGCCATCGACGCCGATGCGGTAATCGGCGGACAACAAGATGAAAGCACCCTTCGCCACGGCATGACCCGGGCACGCAACAATCACCGGGAAAGGGTGAGAGAGCAAACGACGAGCCAGCGTCGAACCGGCGGTCACCAGCGACACCGCTTCTTTAGGGCCGGCAGTCATGACTTTCAGGTCGTACCCGCCAGACAGAATCCCAGGCTGGCCGGTGATGATCACGATGGCACGATCAGCAACCGCCTGATCCAGCGCCGCGTTGAACGCCGCAATCACGTCCGGGGAAATGGCATTGACCTTGCCATTGCTCAGGGTCAGGGTCGCGATACCGTCTTCGAGGTGGTAAGAAATCAACTCACTCATGACGCTATTCCTTATAAGAAAGATGGGCAGACGTTACCCACCACCGCAGGCCAGGTAAAGCGCCGTGACTGACCCGCCGGTCACCGATTACCGGCTCAACCGGCGTGCCACGCCGTTCTGCTTCTATATAGAAGGCCCATGCCCACCGAAGATTGGCCGGTTTGCCATGACCTATCGGCGGGGCAAAACGACTTTTTCTCTTAACCGCATGAAAATTCTAAAAAAAAGTTTGCCATCGGAAAAGCTTTCGACTACATTAGCGCGCCTCGACAGACAGAACATGTTTGAAGAGATACGGTGAAGTGTCCGAGTGGCTTAAGGAGCACGCCTGGAAAGTGTGTATACAGGAAACTGTATCGAGAGTTCGAATCTCTCCTTCACCGCCACATTCAGTAAACGCAAACCCCTGATTTTCCTAGAGAAAGTCGGGGGTTTGTGGTTTTTGGCGTCCGAAAAATGGTCATATGGGACAGATCTGGGACAGATCCCTGTTCCGGAGTGGAAAATTGAGCCGATTGAATTAGTAAGCGGGAAGTCACATCCGGTCGCCGATGGCTCGGACCATGGTTAATTTCAGCCAGAAGAATACGTCTGTACTCGCTCCTCGTGTTTTCCCATCCGTTTAAAAATGGTCACTATTTTTCGTTGACATTAGTGACCATCGTGGTCACTATTCGATTACAAAATCAGTGACCGTGGTGAAACATTATGGAAGTTTTTGAGTGCACCCACCGGGGTGAGCTAATAATCGGCGATAAAACGATTTCATGTGCAGTGTTGAGCAACGGTATGCGAATTATTACGCAAACCGCGCTGTTCGATGCATTTGATCGTCCAAGGAAGGGTGAGAAGCGCATTGACGGATTGCCCTCTGTGATCGGGGCTAAAAACCTTCTTCCATTTATCTCCGAAGAGCTTAAAGAAAAATCAGCTGTCGTACACTATTACTCACCCACGGGAAAGATTGCATCGGGCCACAATGCCGAATTAATCCCTCTGATATGCGAGTTGTACCTCACAGCAAACGATGTAAATGCGCTGCTGGAGAGTCAGGAGAAAATTGTTCTTCAAGCACATATTCTTATCCGTGCTCTCGCGAAGGTTGGTATCGCCGCTCTTATCGATGAGGCAACCGGCTATCAATATGAGCGCGAAAGTAACGCGCTGCAAACAATTCTCAAAGCGTACATTTCTGAAGATCTTCTGAAATGGCAGGCACGATTCCCAAGAAAATACTATCAAGAGCTATATCGTCTCTACGGCTGGGAATATGACCCTCTGAAAATGACGCACCCTCAATATCTAGGTAAATTCACGAACGAGTATGTCTACGAACACCTCCCTTCGGGCGTGCTTAAAGAGTTGCGTGAAAAGAATCCAAAAAACGAATCAGGGAATCGTGTGAGAAAACATCACCAATTTTTGTCCGGTGATATCGGTATTCCTCACTTAGAAAAACACATCACTAAGCTCATTACAGTCATGGAGCTTTCAAATGGTGTGGTTGAGTTTAAGAATAATTTTGATCGCGTGTTTGGGGCTAATTATAAAGAGCAGCTCTCTTTAGGTTTGAAGTAGCTTCGGATTCTAATAAAAAAACGATAGAGTGGATGAATGATTATCCACTCGCTTCAAATAAAGGATGATCAGCATGCCAGATAACTCACACGCCAACATTGCCATGGCAGATGCTTTAACGTTGCTTCTGCACAACCAGCATGCTCTAGGCGCTGCGATAGATGAGGTCACAAAGTGGCTCTCAGAGAATGGCGCTCAGAGCGTTGCAGATAACGCAGCGGGGGCTATGGAAACCCTGGATAAAAATGCGAAAGCAATTACAGATGCGATTATGCAACTACGGCAGTCCTAGGGAACTGCCAGAAAGCCGAAGAACGCGATATCGCAAGTGATGTTCGAGCGATCAAGCTAATCTGTTGCAATAGCACTATCTTTAAAGTGATTTAAAACAACAAAACTCAAAGGACCATCATGCTCCCTAGTAAGAGCATGTGAATTAATCTGCGTTGGGGTATTTTCGTTAATGACACCTAAAACTTTGGTGGCTCGCTCATTTGATATCACGTCACTGGTGGCGAGCAACACCTTTACAGCATGTGCTGCGGCAGTGATTGCCTTCGAAAATCCCGAGTCTTCAGCCTCTAAAGTGCTTTTCTCTCCTGACAAGCTGGCCTTGTTCGCGTTAGTTGCTTTGTTTTTGTATATGGGCCTGGCGTTTTTGGTGTGGGGAGGGCGTGCATATCAAGTGCGAAAGTTAATGATTAAGGCCGGCTACAAGAAAATTCCAAGGTGCAAGGAGGCATCAACAGAAACAATTGATGATCCGATTTTGCGCATTAAGGTTCGACAGGCTAAAATTAAATATTACGCAGATATGCAGTCAGTGTGTCTTGTAACTTCGTTTATGGCCGCTGGAATGATCGCAGCGATGTATTTTAGTAATACCGGGATTACGCTTGCTGGTTGGGCGGCGACCGATACTGCTCGGTTCGCGTATCTTGGGCCAATTGTACTTCTGACGATTTTTTCGTGTTGTGGAGTCTACTGTTTTATTAAATGTCAGGCGCTCGTTGATGCCACCCAAAAGTGGATCGCCTTTGAGCACCGTAAGCCTAAGCCGAAAGACTTTGAGCCTGGTTTCATCCCGAAAACAGTTTTGTGCCGCGCTCCTCAGCGCCTTGATAAATGGGGCAAAAGTTATTATAAGGTTATTGAAATCAGTCGCTTGAAGAAGCACCTGCCTCCAGAAGATAAGCGACAGGGTATCGTATGGACATTCATTCCGGAATAATTGCCTGCGTCGATGGAACGTCCGCTTTTGGCCAATTACTGACTTTGACGACTGATAAATAGATCGCCGTTTATGTTCATTAGGCCCCCACACCTTTGCCAGGTGTGGGGGCTTTTTTATAGGAGTTTGGCCACCATCCTCCATTAGGCTGACTGACCAATATCCTGACCAATGGGTACCACTGGTCCCTACCTACTGACGGCTAGTGAATTCAGTATTTTCAGCTGCTACCGGCGATAAATTTAACGCCAGTTGCAGCATGCCCACAACATCCGGACCGTCCTCATTGATCCACGTCCCGTAGTGCTGCCGGATCATGTTGCCATTGGTGTGCCCCATCTGCTCGGCGATCCAGTCGATCGACGCCACACCGGTGGTCAGCAACTGACTGGCGTAGGTGTGCCGGCACTGCCCGGGGCCTCGATAGCGGACGCCTGCAGCGAGCAGGTGCGCTTTGAAAAACCGGTCACGGACCACGAAGTCGTTGGCGTGCGGAAGACCGCTTTTCGTGTTCAGGAAAACGAAGTGTAGTTTGTGGCGCCGCACGGTCTTGTTGTCCCGCTCAACGATCTCCACGGTCTCCGCTTTCCTGTTTCGGTTTAGCGCATCGATCTTGCAGAGGGCATCCCATGCCGGTGCCAGCAGACGCACCCGCCGCGTCGAACGACGGGTTTTCGTTACCCGGTAAGCCCCGCGCACCTTGGACCGGCGAAAAGTCACTGTGCCTTGCGCCAAGTCGACATCCTCCCAAGCCAGGGCAATCGTTTCCGATACACGCGGACCTGCCCATAACATGAACTGCACCATCAGCAGTTCCTGCGTGCGGCTGGTCGGGGTGTCGAGGATCTGTTTGATTTCGGCGCGGGTAAACGGGTCCGGTGTTTCGGGATCGGGCAGGCGGACCATCAATCCTTCAGTCGGGTCATGGGCGACTTTCATCCGCGTGCGGTACAAGCGAAACACCTGGCGCACGTTGCTGATGATGTCGCGGATGGTCTTGTTCTTCAGGGTTTTCGACAGCGTGTCCTGAATCCATTCCTGCAGGTCCAAGTGATCGATCTGGTTAATCTGGACCTTGCCCCAGCGTGGCCGCACATGCACTTCGGCCTTGTTGGCGTAACCTCGGTAGCTCGAGGCCGCTACGCTGTTGGCCTTTATCTTCAACCACAGATCCAGGTAATGGCCGAAGGTGTTTTCTACCAGCCTGGGCGAGTTGGGAAAGTGCCGGGCGTAATCGAAGGTGCCGGTCTGGATCTCGTATTCAATGATGTCGACCAAGCGCCTGGCCTGCGCCACGTTCGCCGGTGTATTACCGCCCGGAACCGTTTCCCGGCATTTCTCCCCTTTGTATTGAAAATAGATTCTCACGGACTTGCCGCGAGCTTCGACCCCACTCATGTAAACCCCTAACGCTGTACTCGTATGTCGACAGTCTGACGATCGAAAACAAAAAGGCCCGTTTCCGGGCCAAGTATCTGCAAGCGCGTCTTCTGGTGGACGCGGCTTATGGTTTGGGCTTGTGCCGGCGCAGGTGGGCATTTAACAGCTGACGCCGCCGGCTGCAGGCCTGGTGATTGCCCTGAGCGCGCCACTTGCCACACTGGTCGCACACGCTGGTGTGATCCATGTTCCAGGGAAAGCGGCGCACCGGTGTTGCGGCAGGGTCATTGGTCATGGCGGGACGCCCCCCCAGTGGCCGGGGTGGCCAGCAGTTGGCTGATCACGGCGACATCCGTTTCGCTCAGGTCGCCCAGGGTGCTGGCCATCTGGCTGAGGCTTTCCAGGCGCGTTCGGGCTTCAGGGGTTTTATGCACCAGGTAGCCGATGACGGCGGCGCCGATGATCGCGGTCGCCACCAGGTGCCGCGCCGGTGTGGTAGCCTTCGTGCCGCTGCTGCTGGGGCTCTGTGCTTGCATGGTATGGTCCTCGTAAGTGGTCGGGTGTCGAGGAGCTGCAACTCCTCGGCACTGTTTTTTAGATCAGTCCTTTCGTGCCAGGTGGATCACCAGGCCGTCAAAATCCGGCTCATGCTCAACACATGATTGCCATTCCAGGACCCGCAGGATCTGTTGCCTGCTGCAGTCGTCCACCAAGATTTCGCGCTGGCCAGCGGCGGCCCGCACTTCCAGAATCTGCAGTAAACCTTCCTCCCCGTACGCACCGGCCTGGATGATCGGTGCGCTTTGCCCGGTGAAGTCCAGCCGGTCTTGGACCGACTGGAGCTTGTTGGTTCGGCCGTCGCCGGCATTGCCCATAAACACTTGGATCTGCATCGGTCTTGCTCTCCTTTACGCCTTGAATGTCCAGCACTTGACCGTGGTCGGCCGGGGTTGTGAAACGGGGTTGCGATGGTTGAAGGCGGCGCGTACGGCGCTGTGCACGGCCTTGTTGCTGTCGAGAAATTTGCGCGATCGAGACTCCTTGAGCAGGTCGCGCAACGTGGCCACGTCAGCCAGCTTCTGTTTGTGTTCGGCGGCGCGCTCGCAGAATTCGTTGAGGTTGATGGCGATCACGGCCGGGTCACTGCTGTGGTCGACCACAGGGTCCTCACTCAAGGATTCGAGGTAGTCGTAGACCTCCCAGAATTCGGCGACGGCCGGATGGTCGGAACTGATCGAGGCCTGGCGCTCGATCGCCATACGGACGATTTGCCGTTGCGTGGCGGCGACTTGCGGATCACTCAATTTCAGCACCAGGCGCAGCCCGTCCAGCAGCGAGAGCAGTTGTGCGTGGTTCTTGCTGATCCGCTCCACTCGGATATAGCCGCGAAGGTCATAACCACAACTGCAGCAGTTGCCTTGGTCGCTGACATAGGCCGTACTGCAGGCAAAACAATGCGTGTGCAGGCGGCGCAGTTTCGCTTCGTGTTCGGGCATGCGCTGGGCGAACAGATCGAGCACCGCGGACTCCTTGCCTACGGCGCGCAACAGAAAGTGGCTGAGGCTGCCGCCGTCCAGTGCGTTCAAATGGTCAGCGGCCGCACGGCTTTCCGGGGTGACGGTCGGGCGCACAAAGTGCAGTTTGACGATGCGCGTCATGATCGCTTCGTGAGCCACCACGGCGGCGTTCTGGCTGATGGCGATCGTTCCCCGAAAGGGCGGTTCATACGTCTCGTTGCCCGCTGTCTTGACGCCTTTGGTGGCCAGCGTGCCGCCGCCGTAGAAGTCTTTCAGCTCATCCCATTCAAAGGTTTTTGCGTGTGCCCGATCGTCGCTGTGACGATCGGCCTCAAGAAACACAACCGGCATGCCGGACACCTGGCCCATCAGGCGCGAGCGTCCGGCCTTGGTCGATTTCATCGGGTCGAAACCTTCATAGCCTTCGCGTCCGAGCAGTTTCCACAGCAGATTGAGCAGGGTGGTTTTGCCGGCACCGGCTTCTCCGGTGGCTTCCAAAAACGGGAAGGACTGGTAACGCGCGCGGATCTGTTCGCAGAACAACGAGCCGAAAAAGAACACCAGCGCGACGAAGCCCTGGGCGCCGAAGCAGGTCCACAGCAACCGCGCCCACTGCTCGTTGAAGTCTTTGCCGTCTCGCTGCAGCTTGATCGGGACGCCTTTCTGCAGGGTTTTTAGGCGCAGCTTGCCGAACTCGAAATAGTCTTCGCTGTTGACCTTGTAGGTGGTGCCGTCCTTGATTGCGATATCGCCATAGACGTAGCAGGCGTATTCCTTGCTGTAGCCGACATAGTCGATGGTCGACACGGTTTTGATGCCGAACAGCTGGTCCTTCATCAGCTTGTCGAGCTGCTGACCACTGCCCGTGAACATGGCGCCGGCGGCCATGCCGAGCAGGCGTTTTTTGAATTCACTGGCGGCGGACAGCTGGCCGCTGGTGAAGGTGTTTTTCACGCTTTCGGAGTCGTGCGGGAAGTCCACGCGCAGGTAATACCAGGACTCGTCGGTGACTTCGTTGCGCTGGAAGTACAAGGCTTGCGGGTAGCAGTTGGCAATCTCCACGACGCTGCCGGATTGCTGCAGCGCCTTCTCGCGCTGTTGCGCCTGGTTGAGCAACTGGTCGTCGTGGTTCTCGCTGTCCTCGATGTCGGACATGGCCCGGTTGAATTTCTCCATGTCCAACTTGAACCAGTACAGACGGCTGCCAAAGCCCAGGTGAAATTCCCCGCGCTTGTTCCAGTCGTACATGAGCAAGGCCTTTTCCGCTGCGCTTTCTGCCAGCAGCAGGGCGCCCAGGTGGCGGGCCTGTTTGAGGTCCGTAGCGATCTGGTCGGCGCGCTTGGTGTCGTCCTGAATGAAGCTCCAGCGCTGGTGCAGGTCGTTCCAATCAGACTTGCGGCCGTCACGTTGCGGGATCTGTGCTGACTCGCAGACGAAACCCAGGGCACGGGCTTCGCGGACCCAGCGCCGAGTGTAGGCGTTGGCGCTCGGTTCGTTGTCCAGCGCCCAGACCAACTTGGGCACCTTGCCGCCCTCACGGGTTTTGATCAGGGCCTTGAGCGAGTCGCCAGGGAATGCGTTGGACGACATGGCCGATACGGCCGCGATGTCGTTGTGCACCAGAGCGATGGCGTCAAAGATCCCCTCGACAATCCAGATTTCCTTGACCTCAAGCAGGTCGACGCAAGGGGGGCACCACCAGACGCCGCGATAGCTGTCCTTGGACTTGAAGCGCGCTTTCATCTTGCCGAAACGGTGCGGCTGATCGATCAGCCGTTCCCACCAGCCGCCTTTTTCCAGGGCGAAGCGCACCGTGGCGCTGCCCGCATTGTGTTCGGGCGAGTAGAAACTTTCCTGCGTGAACCATCCCTGGATCAGCTCAAATCGAAAGCCCCGGGCAAACTCCAGATAAGCCCGTGCAGTGGCGTTAGGGTGCTGGTCCGTCGCCGGCGCTCGCTTGCTCCAGTCCTCAAACAAATCGTCGTACAGCTCTTTTACGTGCAGGGTGTGGCCGCACTTTTCCGGACGACCACAGATCACCATCCATGGCGTATCGAATCGGGAATACAGCTCCTTTTTCTTGCACTTGGGGCAAGTGCCGCCGCGCATGTAATCGGTGCCCTTGCGGTGCGTCAGTCCGAAGTCGGATTGAAGGCGGAGCAACACGTCGTCGCGGAGATCTTCTTTCATGATTACTTCACTGCTTTGAGGCTGAGGGAGAGGGCGGCCATCAGGCGTTTCTGGGCGGCCATCACCGGCGTTCTTTCGAGGATCGAGCTGTGCCGTTTTTCTTGCGGGACATACCGGTATTCATCCGCGTACCAGTAGTCGTTGAGGCTCAAGCGGTACTGCTCACGCATCGCAGCCAGAAGTGCTTCGGCCTCTGCAGGTGGCAGCTGGGTGGTCAGAATTACGGCGTTTCCCATCTTGAAACCTCGATTTCGGGCGCAGCTCACCCAAACCCACGGAGTGCGGGGCAGGCGTTTGTTTGAGGGGTGGTGTTACAAGTTGGCTAAGCGAAAGCGGCCAAGGTCCGGCGCGTTGATGATTCGCTCATAGATGAGGCTGACCGGTACGGCCCATTGTCGGCCGGTCACCGGATCAACGATCACGGTGTGCGTCGACGTGCTGCTCTGGATGTTCAGGCGTTGCCGATCGCGAACGGCGACCATGGTGGTGCCTGCCAGGTGAACGATCTTTTCAGCGACCTGCGTTTGCACGTCGTAGTCTGCAACCAGGTGTTGAACAGCTCGGCTGAACAGTTGCTGATCGTCGCTCAGATGTTCGCAGTGGTGACGCTCAAGAAACGCCAGCGCGGCGCTCTGCAGGACATCCTGGTATTCCGGTACTGCAGACAAATTATTCATTGAGCCTTTCCTGCGCGATAGAGAGCGATGGCAGCCAGCACTTCTGCGTGCCTTGCTGCTACGTGGAGGTTATGCGCGTCCATGATGAATTCGGCTTCTTCATCACTGATCGAACCGTCTTCAAGAGCAGCGGCAATTGCTTGATCAACACAACCTCGCTTTGCAGAAACCTGCACGGAGCGCTTGTAAAGTTCGACGTTGTCGAGCGTTTCAGGATCGGCCACCGGTACGAACAGTCCCCCATACATCGAAGCGACGTAAGTGGGGAAGTGTTGAGTTCCACAGTCCTGCTCGAGCATGAAAATCTGTAAGTCGCTGAGGGGACTGCAACCGGCATTCTCATAGGCATGGTTGTCGAACTTTTTGAGCTTAAGACCCAAGCGCGCAGCAGCGGCTTCGCGTCCGCCGGTGTAACTGCGGATGATCTCGCTCATGACTTCTTTGCGGGTGTCTAGGATTGGACTTTTCAACTTCTACTTTTCCCTGTTGAGCGCCGCGATTACTGTTCAATTACGCCGTCTTTGATGCCTAGCAGCACGGCGGCGCGATGTGCCTCCCCTCGGCGACCTTTGATCCGACCGTTCAAAAGGTCGCTGACCAAATTTTTGTTCAGCCCATGCTTGCGACTGAACTCCGCGATACTTAGTCCCTTTCGATCGAGAGCCGCGCGGGCTTGCTCGTGCGTAATGGTGGCGGGCATAGTGTTCCCTCTGTTCATTTGTGTTTGTTCGCGTTTGTCTGTGGTGATTCTTGGTCAAAAAAATGATCAAGTCAATGGTGGTGACTAAAAAAATGCTCATAGCGGATCGAGTAGGTGAACGCCTCAGGGAAGAGCGCGAGCGCTTGGGGTTAAATCAAACAGAGTTTGGAGTCCTACTTGGAGTCAGTAGGGGAACGCAAAAGAACTACGAACTGGGAGCCAGCTCCCTAGACCTTCGTTATGTCACGGCCCTGGAAGAGAAGGGGGTCGATGCGGCTTACGTGCTTACGGGACATCGTGCAACACCATTGGGCCAACTTTTTAGCCCCTCGGAAGAACAGATGATCATGCAATTCAGGTCGATCCCTGATGATGATCAGAAGGCGATTCGTCGTTTCCTTGAAGCGATGGCAGACGACGCCGCCCGGCAACGGTCTTAACTCGCAACATTCCCGTACAGTCATTGGGGTATCTCTTATTCCAATGCAGTTACGCACACTCCATAAAGTCCGTTCAGCAATGCACTTTATGGAGTAGTTAGCATGTTGGATCGCAAGAAGAACGATCACATCAACCTCGAACACGCCGGGTCGGAAACTGCCGTACTCACGGACATCGAGCGTCGACTGATCGATCTGTATCGCCGGCTGAGCCGCGTTGAACAGCAACAGGTTCGCCGTGTGGCCGAGATACTGGCAATCAACCCAAAGGAGAAAGTAGGGGGCTGACCGTCATTCTTTGAATGATCCCGATCGCCGGCGCTATAGCGTTGGCGGTTTGTAGCTACGCCACCGCCTGCGATCCCAACTGCTCGAAAAGCTCCCGCTGCTTCGCCCTGGGCATTTCCCGCAAACGATCGATCAACATCCGCTCGAATGTCTGCGATGACGGACTGAGCGTGTGCGAGAACGTCAGATTCGCCACCCATGTGTGCCCGCACTTTGCGTCCAGGCACTGGCAGTACAGTTTTACAAAGGCTCTGGTTACCTCTTCCCGCGAGGCAATCCGGCCCTTGTGTCCGCAATTGCATACAACTCTCATTGTGTCCCTCCCCAGGGGCAGCTGATCGCCACCATATTGCCATAATCTGTAGTGGCTTTCTCTCTGCGTGGCTTTTCATGTAGTTGTATCCACTGCTTCAGGTGCGGGTTTCCAGCTAAAGCGCCTGTCTTCTCGCAGCTTGTCATTCAGTTGGTTGAACAACTGGCAGATCGGCCGGATCTCGTTGCTGGTGTATACGCGATCGATCTTTTCGATGTCTCCGAAACCACCGGTGTTTTCCGGGATGATGCCGGCCAGTGCCGGGTTCATGCGCCAGGCGGCGATAACGTCGTTTCGGGTGATGTTCTTCACCTTCTCCAGTTCGTCTTTCGCCTGGAAGTCACCCACGGGGATGATCTGGATCGCGTTTTCTTTGCCGTTGGGGATGTTGACGAACATCGAGCGGAAGTTGCCCACGCCCTTGCTGGCACTGATCTGTGCGCGCAGCTCGTCTTCGTCCTCCTCGGTCAGATCAGGATCGTTGGTGTAGAAGATGTAACCGGCGTGCGCGCCGTTGCTGTAGTACCGACGGCGGAAGAGGGTGGCCGCCTCATTGAGCAGCAGCGCCTGCAGACCGCCCAAGTAATCCGGGATCCCGTAAATATTCTGTTCCACGTCGTAGTCCAGGACGTGGGAGATCTCGTGTTGTTCGAACTCCATTTCCTTGTTGTCGGGCAGCAGCATTACGAAGCCGCCGTCGACCTTTACTCGCATGTTGATGGCGGGCAGGTGCTGCAGCTCCAGCACTTGGCCGAACGCATTGGTGTCGTTGTAGAAATACGATTCGCCAAACACCATGTAGTCCAGCCCAGCGCGTCCCATCGTCTCCGTGCTGCAGCCTGCCGAGGGGATGAACTCACGCAACAGCAGGTTGCGTTTGAATTTTGGAATGGCGCCGTGGTGCGCGTTGGCGCGCAGCAGCTTGGCCAGACCAGCCCGTGACACCGGCGGCTTGTAGATCTTGCCGTCGTCGCTGGGGAACACGCCCACGTACTCGCCGATGTTGCCGGACAGCACCTGTTCCGGTTCCCCGAAGGTAAATGAGCGCATGGGCTGCTGCGGTGGTTGGGCTACGTGTTGTTTTCTGCGTTTGCGGTTGGCCATAGCTGGTCTGGTTACTCGTGACGTAGCGGCTACGACGCCGCTTGTTGGTGTTCAAAGGTTCGTTGGCCAAGGCGTGCATAACCGCCCAGGCGATGTCGGCGTGGCCGGTGGCGTCGGTGCGCGAGGCGCTGTAGGTGATCTGGCCGCTGTTGGTGGCGCCGCGCTTGATGGTCAGGAATGCCTGCGCGATGTCCGTCCAGCCGGCGTCCCACTCGATGCGACTGCCTTGGATCGTGTCCTGGGCTTTCAGCACTAGGGCGTTTTTCGCCTCAAGGCTGTAGTGAATTGGCGTCGCTTTGGCGTAGAAGTCGCGCACCAGGTCGAACACGCCGTAACCCACTCCGGTGACGTCAATGCCGATGTGCTGGACGTTGAAGCGCTCGGTCAGCTTCTTGACCTGTGCGGCCTGATAGGTGAACGAGTGGCCCCGCCAGCTGTGCTTCTCCAGAATGCGGAACTTCGCCCCGGGTTCGAGTGGCGGCGCGATGACCACGCAGGTGGCGTCGTCGCGGGTGCGGCTCGGGTCGTAGCCCAGCCAGACCGGACTGTTGCCGAACGGCCGATCCAGCTCTGCGTTGTAGTCCTCCCACAACGACAGATCCGAGTAGCAACGCTCCAGATCCTTGAGGCTGAATGCGCTTTGCGTACTGTCGATGAATTTGCAGTAGAACAGCTGCTGAAATTTGTCTTCGTCGTACTCCAGCTGCAGCTGCTCCAGGTCGAACAGATCGCAGCCGCCGGCGATCGCGTCGTCCAGGGTGATCGTCTTGCGCCACTGGCCGTCCGGACACAGCGCGCCCTGCGTGTAGGCCGCTTCGCTGGGCCACACACCGCCGGCCTTCTTGCCGCGTTTGCTGTTGCGGAATTCCTCGCCCGACCAGAATGGATACGCCTGGTGCGACACGGCGCTGGGCGTTGAGAAATAGGTTTTGCGCCATTTCTTGTGTGTGCCCATGGCGCTGGCCACGGTGCTGAGTTTTTCGAAGTCACGGATCCAGAAATATTCGTCCACGTAGACGTGGCCGTGGTAGCCCTGGGCGGTGCTGCTGTTGGTGCTGAGAAAGCGCAGTTCCGCGCCGTTGCTGAGGGTGATCGGGTTACCCGTAAGCTCGATGCCGAACCACTGCTGTGCAAACTGGATGATGTAGCTGCGGAAAATCTCGGACTGCGATCGGCTGGCCGACAGAAACACCTGGTTGTCACCGCTCAGCACGGCGTCCATGAACGCTTCGCCGGCGAAGTAGTAAGTCAGACCGACCTGACGGCTTTTGAGGATGTTTCGGACACGGCGAGTCAGTGGGTTCTGTTTCGCCTCGAACAGCTCTTTCTGGTAGCCGTACATTTTCGAGATGAATTTATCGAGGAAGTCCACTTCGGTCAGGCCGCTAACGTCGTTCTTGGCCCTCTTTTCGCGCTTCTTACCGCTGCTTTCGCCTCGTTCACGGCGTTGACCAGGCTTGCGTTCGCGAGGCTCGTCCGGTGCGTCCGACGGCGCCGCCTGCGCAGGTTTGCCCGCAAGTTTTTTCAGCCGCTCAAGTAGGCCCGTCAGTCGCTCCAGTTCGTCCAGTTCGGCTTTCGTCAGCGGATCGATCTTTTCCAGGATCAGGGTGATTCGGCGGTTAACCGCGCTCAACGGTTCTTCATCCGTCAGCATCTCGTCCCAGCCGCCTTGGCGGATCCAGTAATAGACGATTCGAATGTTGGGCAGCTTCAAATGCGCCTGTATTTCCTTCACCGAACAGCGGCGCAGGTAGAGGCGTTTTGCGGCTTCTTTAACTTCGGTCGGGTAGTTCATGGGCCGCAGTCTATGCGGCGAAAACCCCGGAAACGCGGGGTTAAATGCTGCGATCCGCCTATCTCCCGAAAATAGGAGAACTCTGAATTTCAACCGTTTGTTTGGCGGTAATCGGCTCCCTATCGTGGCGGCTCATTCAGCGATTGAGCGCAGTTACCACTCATGCCCCGTTCCCTTGTCTCCTACTGGAAACGTGTCGCCACCAGCGGCCCGACCATTGATGGCCGCGACATCCTTCCCCAGGAACTGCGCGACATCGCCGAGACCTACACCCCGGCCAAATACACCGCTGTGATCTGGTGTGACCACGAACGCTGGACAGGGTCGCACGGCACCGTATTTGCCGTGCGCCTGGTGGAAGAGGGCGACGATCTGGAACCGGGGCAAATTGCCTTGGAAGCGCAGCTGAAACCAAACGACCGCCTTCTGTACCTCAACGACCAGGGCCAGAAGCTGTTCACCAGCATTGAGATCACCCCAAATTTCGCGGGCACCGGCAAGGCCTATTTGACCGGCCTCGCCGTGACCGACGAGCCGGCCAGCCTCGGCACCCAAGAGCTGTATTTCTCCCAGCGAACCAGCCGCGCCGCGTATTACGCCGCTTCGCTGGAACTCGGCCCGCTGCCCGTGACCAAGAACACGACTGAGACCGAGCCGCCGGGCGAGATCGGACGTCTCGCTACGATGTTCACCCGCTTGTTCAAGTGTTTCGGCATTGAAGACACCCCCACCGAAACCACTCCGCAAACCCCAACCGAGAGCAAACCCCCAATGGATGAAGCTACTGCAACGGCCCTCAAAGCCCTGCTGGCCCAGCTGCTGGTCGTCGCCGCTGGCATTCAGGCCGTGATCGAGCCTGCCGCTGAAGACGCACCAGAACCCGATCAAGCCCCGATCGACGACGTAACTGCGGCCGTAGACGATATCGTCACGACTGCAGAGGCTGAGCGCGAATTTCAGCGTACCGGTGGCGGGAACAAGGCCTTGCTGGCAGCGTTCACCACGCTGCAAAAAGAGTTCACCGCACTGAAAAACACTACCAATGGTCGTCAGCTGCCACGCTCCACCGGTGCCGCCGACAAATCCAAAGTGCGGGTGCTCTGACATGGCTCGTTCCCTGAGCGCCTACGGCGCCAAGATGTACGCCGAAATGCAGCTGGCGATCGCCGAGACCTACGGTGTCGCGCTGTCCAGCAAGATGTTTTCCGTTGAACCGTCGATCGCCCAGGAGCTGAACGACGCAATCACGGCAAAAGCGGACTTCCTGCAGCGCATCAACGTCATTCCGGTGACCGAGATCAAGGGCGAGAAGGTGTTTATCGGCGTGTCCGGCCCAGTCACGGGCCGCACCAACACCAAAACCACCGATCGCGAAGCGAAAGACGCTTCCGAGCTGGACAACTCCACCTACGAACTCTCGTCCACCGAGTCGGACGTGGGTCTGCCGTACGCAAAAATCGACGCCTGGGCCAAATTCCCGGACTTCCACCAGCGCTATTCCGCTGCAGTGCAGAAGCAGATCGCCCTCGATCGCATCATGGTCGGTTTCCACGGTGTGAAAGCGGCTGCGCAGACTGATATCGCTGCTTACCCGATGCTGCAGGACGTGAACAAAGGCTGGCTGCAGCAACTGCGCGAGCAAGCGCCGCAGCAGGTGCTCAAGGAAGGCAAAGCCGCCGGCAAAGTCACCTTGGGGGTGGACGGTGATTACGCCAACCTTGACGCCCTGGTGCATGACACCAAGCAAATGGTGGACGAGCGTCTGCGCGACGGTGGTGACCTGGTCGCGATCATCGGTTCCGACCTGTTGGCGGCCGATAAGGCGAAGTTGTACGCCAAGCAAGGCGACGTGCCGACCGAGAAAGAGCGCATCGAAGATGCCCAGGTGATCGCCACCTACGGCGGTTTGCCAAGCTTCAGCGTGCCGTTCTTCCCAGTCAACGCTGTGCTGGTCACTAGCTGGGACAACCTTTCGATCTACTTCCAGGACTCCAGCTGGCGCAAGCAAACCGTGGACAACCCGAAACGCTCCCGCGTCGAGGATTACAACAGCCGCAATGAAGGCTATGTGATCGAGCAGCTGGAGAAAATCGCGCTGACCGAGAACGTGGAGCTGGTGAAGTGAGCCTGGCTCTCGCGCACAAGCGCCGCACTTTGGCTCAAGGAACCGCTGCAGTGATTGCTGCTGCAGCGGCACCGGCGGCGTATTCGCCGGCGGAAGCCCTGAGCAGCCCGGCCAACGCGAAAAAGCACCTGCTGCTGATGGAAGCGTCGCTGGATCAGGATCTGCAGCGCCTGAGCGATATCAAGGGGCTCGCTGGGCGTCAGGCACTCAAGCGCGAGGAGCTGTTGCCCAAGTACCAGGATTTCATTCAGCGCTACAAGGACTCGGGTCTGGTGATGCCGAATCGCGTTCTGGTGCAGGTGATGGTCTGGCTGTTCGACACCGAGCAGTTCGAAGACGGCCTGGCACTCGCGGACTTTGCGATCGGGCAGGGCCAGGAGATGCCCGAGCGGTTTAAGCGCCGCGACGTGCAAACCTTCGTTGCGGACGCCGTGATCGATTGGGCTTACGCCGAATACAACGCGCAACGCAGCCCGGAGCCGTACCTGTCCTATCTGCTGCCGCGTGTCGACGGTGAATGGGAGCTGACCGAACAGATCCCGAGCAAGTACCACAAGTTGATCGGCATGCGCGCCATGGAGGCCGAGCAGTGGGAAACCGCGCTCCAGCATCTGGAACGCTCCACCGAGCTGTACGCGAAAGCCGGCAATGAGACGCGCATTGCGAAGTGCCGCAAGGCGATCGCCAAACAAGCACCCGCCGTGATCGGCGCCCAATAACCGACTACCCCCCCCAGCGGGGAACTGTGGACGTGTGTCTGCCATTCATGGCCAGCCCCACGGAAAACAGTCTCCCCGCCCTATTTGAGCGGCTAGCAATGAGCTTTTCCGGGAACCCGACCACCTTTGTGGAACAGACGATTGAGAACGACGGCTTTTGGCCGAACCTCTCCGTGACCGAGTTCCAGAAGGGCTACCGCCTGCCGGCGGAGTTCCTGGGCACGTTGCTGGTCGACGCCCTGAGTATTGCCATGGCCGAGGTCAATACAGACCTGGCCAAGCTCAAAAACCGCTGGCGGCTCCTCGGCATTGCCAATGTCGAAGCGGCCGAACCGTCGACGCCTGAAAGCGCACTGCGGGTCAGCTTGTACAAGCGCGCCGTGTATTGCCGCGCCAAGGCCAGCGCCTTGCCTCAATTTGCATCGGTTACCCGCCGCGAAAGCGCTGAGAACACCGCCAAGGAAGCGCCCGAGCTTAAAGAAACCTTCTTGGCATTCAGCCAATCCGCCGTTCGTGCCCTGCAAGGCCGTGGCCGAATCACGGCGGCGCTGCTGTGACCAAGTTGCAAGGGTTGACCGCCTACCTACGGGAACGCCATCTGGTCGCGCCTGAACAGCTCGACAGTTTCACCGAGCAGGTGAAGCTCTCGCTGATCTGGAAACCCGACATCGACGGCATGCACTTTGCCGACATGCACTATCGCGCCGCGATTGTCCTGGAGCGTTTCGCCGACCATCCGGCGCGCCTGATGGCTCTGGTTGGGAGTTGGTTGGAAAACCACGACTCCAACCGCGACCACCACGAACTGCCGGCGCCGGAGTTCCTTGTAGAACCGTTGGATAACGACCTCTTCGACGTGGAAATCACGCTGGAGTTTGTCGAGCCGCAGTATCTGGCCGAAGACCCTGCCGGCGAGATCGGCGCCTTCGGTAAGACCTGGGCTTTCGTCCCGTTTGACCTGTGGGTTGCCGAGAACGGCGAGGTGGCCACCGGTGACCGCTAATCCGTGCGACCTCGATGTCAGGGGCTTACTCAACGTCGACGCTCAACTGGCGCTGCTGGAGCTGCCGCCGGTGCTGCGCCGTCGTCTGCTGAACAACGTCACCAAGCGCGTGCGCTCGATGAGCCGCAAGCGTCAGCGCGCCCAGCAAAACGTCGACGGCTCGCCGTTCGCTGAACGCAAGGGATCAGCCAAGGGCAAGAAAAAGATGGAAGCCGGGCTGGCCAAGCTGCTGCAAGTCACGCGAGTCAGTGCCGACGAAGCCGAACTGGGTTGGAAAAACGCGCTGACTCGATGGGTCGCCACGCAGCAGCACAACGGCGCCACCGAGCGGCGCACGGCTGCACAGATGCGCCGCTGGAACACCGTCCCGCCTGGCATCGCTTGCACCGACAAACAGGCGAAACGCCTGCGCCGTTTGGGTTTTCGCGTCCGCCAGAAGGGCAAGAAGACGCCGGCCCGGCCTTCGGTTGCATGGATTCAACAGCATGTGAACTACGCCAAGGCCGGTCTGCTGATCCGCATTCTGAACGATGAGAAAACCGAGACATCTGGCGCGCAAAGTTGGGACATCACCCTGCCAAAACGTCAGTTCCTCGGCGTGGCGACCGGCAATGAAACCCGCGAGCTGGTTAACCAGGTCTTTCAACAAATCCTAACTTCACCCCGTTAACGAGGCACTACATGGCACTCGGTCAAGTCACCGTCGACAACCTCAATCTAGGCCAGGGTGCCGTGACAGAGGTTGAGCGTTACTTTCTTTTCATCGGCCCCGCCGCCAAAAACGTCGGCCAGGTCATCCCGCTGAACACCGACAGCGATCTGGACGCCGCCCTGGGCATCCCGGCGAACGACCTGAAAACCCAGATTACCGCCGCTCGCTTGAACGGTGGCCAGCGCTGGGCCTGCATGGCGGCCCCGATCGGTCCCGAGGGTGATTGGGCAACCGCACTCCAAAAAACTCAGCAACAAGGATTGTCGGTGGAAGCGGTAATCGTCACCAAGCCTGTCGCAAAGGGGGATGAACTGTCGGCCATGCATGACGCGGCCGTTGCCCTCAACAATACCTACGGCCGCCGGGTTTTCTTTCTGGCGAGCAGTGCCGGCATCGCCGTCGACCAGACCTGGGCGCAGTACCTCACCGAGCAAAAAGCGTTGGTAGCGGGTCTGGCAGCGCCGCGCGTTTCACCTGTACCGCAACTGCACGGTAATGACCTGGGCGTGCTGGCTGGCCGCTTGGCCAACTCGGCTGTGAGCATTGCTGATAGCCCGATGCGCGTGGCCACCGGCCCGGTGTTGGGGCTTGGCGACGTGCCTATTGATAGCGAGCTGATTCCGCTGCCGTCCGCTGTACGCAGTGAACTGGATCGGGCGCGGTTTTCTGTCACCCAGACCTACCCCGACTATCCGGGTGTGTACTGGGGTGACTGCAACATGCTGGACACCCCCGGTAGTGACTTTCAGGTCGTGGAATACCTGCGCATCACCGATAAGGCCGCTCGCCTGATCCGTCCGCTGCTGATCCGCCGTGTCGCTGATCGTCGCTTGAACAACACGCCCAACAGCATGGCGGTGAATACCAACCAATTGATGGCGCCACTGCGAGCCATGGCGAAGTCCATCAAGTTCAACGGCGAGGTGTTTCCCGGTGACATCGAGCCGCCGAAAGACGGCGACCTGGTGCTGGAGTGGCAGAGCAAAACCAAAGTCGCGGCCTACATCAAGCTCAAACCCCTCAACTGCCCGAAAGACCTCACGGCGAACATTGCCCTGGATCTTTCCACTGACAAAGCGGAGTAACGCCCCATGGCAAAGATTGGCGGCAAGAACTTCGACGTGAGCCTGGGCGATATCGCGCTGCACGTCGAAAGCTGCACCCTGGACATCACCGACAACTCGGCCGTGGCCCAAACCCGGGGCGTGCCTGACGGTTACGTCGACGGCGACGTGGCCGCTGCCGGTGAACTGGAGCTGGATAGCTCCAACTTTGAGTTGCTGATCGACGCGGCGCGATCGGCGGGCAGCTATCGCGAGTTGAAACCGTTCGATGCGGTGTTCTTCGCCAAGGCCGGTGAGGACGAACTGCGTGTGGAGGCGTTCGGCTGCAAGGTGAAGATCTCCAGCCTGTTGTCGATCGACCCGAAGGGTGGCGAGAAGACCAAACACAAGGTGCCGTTCGACGTCACCAGTCCGGACTTTATCCACATCAACGGCGTTCCCTACCTGGCTGCGGCCGAGATCGAGGGGATCCGTTAATGGTGGACTGGTTCGACCGCGCTCAGGAGCTGGAGCAACGCCAACGTGACCAGGCGATCAAGGCCCAGCTACTGACGCCTGTGCCGGTTGGGCCAAGCCTGACCCATTGCGAGGACTGCGACAAAGAGATCCCGCCGGCACGCCGTGCGCTGGGCGGTAAAACGAGATGCGTCCCGTGCCAGACGGGCTTTGAGCAGAGTAAACGCTGATGACGACCGAAACCGTACGCCTCGGAACGCTGGAACAGAGATTCGCGGTGTTCGAACACCGGCTGAGCGAGTTGGAAGACCGCCACGAAACGGTGCCTACCCGCGTGACCAAGTTG
Source organism: Pseudomonas sp. TH06 (assembly GCF_016651305.1). Taxonomy (GTDB): domain Bacteria; phylum Pseudomonadota; class Gammaproteobacteria; order Pseudomonadales; family Pseudomonadaceae; genus Aquipseudomonas. The sequence continues at coordinate 393,155 of NZ_JAEKEC010000004.1, forward strand.
GAACAGGGGTTTGAACACATGGCCGGTCAACTGTCGGAACTGAACGCTGGCCAGCAGACCCTGACGGTCGCGGTAAACGACATCGGCGCGAAGGTCGGGCGCTTGCTGACCATTCTCACGGTGGTCGCTTCTGTGCTGCAGATGGTTGTGCCGGCACTGCTGCGGGTGTGGTTTCCATGAGGCTGCGCGGAAGGATTCAGGCCGGTGTGATTGCGCTGGCCAGCGCTCCGTTGGTGATCTTCCTGGGCACTTGGGAGGGCAACGGCCAGAACACCGTCTATGCCGACAAGTTGGCCGGCGGACTGCCCAGCGTCTGCAAGGGCATCACTCGACATACCAGCCCGTTCCCGGTGGTGGTCGGTGATTACTGGTCGCCTGAGCGTTGCGCGGAGGTGGAGCAGCTGGTGATCCGCAAAACCCAGCTGCAGCTCGCCGACTGCATCACCAACCCGAAGGTGGGCCAGAACACCTTCGACGCTCTGACCAGCCATGGCCACAACGTGGGTGTGCCCAGCACTTGCGCCAGTCGGGCGGTGACGTTGATCAATGCCGGCCGCATCGCTGACGGCTGCAGGGCGTTGGCCTGGGCACCGGACGGCAAGACGCCGGTATGGGCTTATGTGACAGACGCGCAGGGCCGCAAGCGCTTCGTTCAAGGCCTGCACAACCGCCGGCTGGCTGAAATGGAACTGTGCCTGAAATGAGTCTTTCCCCGTTGCGTTTGGCGCCTTTCGTGCTGCTGCTCGCCTTGCTGCTGTGGGTGGCTTTTGATCGGGTAACCGATCAGCGCGACGACGCCAGGCGCGAGCGCGACAGCGCGCAATGGGAAGCGAACGGCCTGCGTGAAGCGGCCCGGATCAGCGGCGAGATGCTGGCCGAGCGGGATGCGATCGACCAGCGAAACACCAAGGAATTGACCGATGCACTCACTGAAAACAAGCGCCTGCGCCGCTCTGTTGGCGATGGCACTGGCCGGCTGCATGTCCGCGCCACCTGTCCCGCCGCCGGATCTGTGCCCGCCGCCGCCGGCACCGCCCGCATGGCTGATGCAGGACGCGCCGAACTCGCAGCAGACGCTAGACCGGATTATTTCACCCTCCGAGATCAGCTTGCCTTAAGCCGGCAAATGATCCTCGGACTGCAGCAATACGTCCGTGGCGTGTGCCTGCGATCGCAGGCGCACCAGGACACCACTTTTTCCAACCTCAACAAGAGACCAACACCATGAGCCAACAGAACAACACCGAAATCACCCTGGTAGTCGGCGAAGCGGAATTCACGTTCAGCCTGACCCCGGCTGACGTGACCAAATACTTCAATGCCCTGACCCAGACCAACAAGGTCGCCCCGGGCAACAACCTGCTGATGACCACCGTCAAGCAAGAGGAAAAGGCCACGCTGAAACCGTTGCTGGGCAATCCCGTGATGGTGATGCAGCTCGCCGGCGCGCTGCTTGAGGAGTACGCGCCGAACGTCGAGGTGATCGTAAAAAAGCGCACGAGCACGCTGAGCGCTTAAGCGAAAACGGCTTGGGCCAGCTCATGGCCCTGACGAGCCGCTGGCTACCTGGTGCCGAACCCACGCCCGAGGCGATGGGGACGGCCAAGTGGCTGGAGGACGAATACTGGAAACGCATGGAGTTTGCCGTGGCTAACGGCATCGCTCTTGCGCTGAACGGGTAACGACATTGGCAGACCGTAGCGCCAGCCTGGCTTTCATCCTGAGCCTGACCGACAAGGTCACCGCGCCCCTGGGCAAGGTGAAAATGGGTTTTTCCGAGCTTGCGGATCAGAGCGAACAGCACATCAAGACGATCGGCCTGGGCATGGCCGGCGTGACGGCGGCTGTGGTCGGGATTCGTGAGTCCATGGAACCGGCGCTGGAGGTCAATCGCGCCTTGGGCGACGTCCGATCGCTGGGCGTGGCCGAGGATGCGTTGTCTGCGCTCAATGCCAAGTCGCTGCAGTTCGCCGTCAGCTATGGCGAGAACGCCAAGGATTTTGTGGCCTCGGCTTACCTGATCGAGGGCGCCATTAAGGGACTTGCCGGCAACCAGCTCGCCACGTTCACCAACACCAGTAACTTGCTGGCGAAGGCCACCAAGTCTGACGCCGAAACCATGGGTGAATACGTCGGCACGCTCTACAACCTGCAGAAGTCCCAAGCGGATGCGATGGGGAAGGGCGCGTGGGTGGAAAAACTCGGCGGGCAAACCGCGCTGGCCGTGCAGCTGTTTCGCACGAGCGGCGCCGCGATGAAGGACGCCTTCAAGGAAGCCGGCGCGATCGCCACCACATCGGGCGTCGACCTTGCCGAACAGATGGCCGTGATCGGCACGCTGAGCAGCACCATGGAGGGCGGCGACGCCGGCGGGCGCTACAAAGCGTTTTTCGAGAACATCGGCGCCGCCTCGGAAAAGCTGGGCATGCAGTTCACCGATCAGCAGGGCAAAGTCCTGCCGATGATGACCATTCTGGACAAGCTGCAGGGCAAGTTCGGTGATCTGACCACAGCGTCGGCCGGGGCCAAACTGGTCGAAGCCTTCGGCGGTGAAGGCGCCCAGATAATCGGCGCGCTGGCCAAGGACACCGATCGGCTGCGCAACGGCATCGAGCAGTTGGGCAAGGTGCGCGGTCTCGAAAACGCCGAGCAGATGGCCAGGGCCATGGTCGATCCATGGCAACAGTGGGCTTCCCTGGTCGAGGTCATGCGTGTGGTGTTTGGCCAGGTGCTGATCCCGGTACTGACGCCGTTCATGAACAAGATGGTGGACATCGGCAAAACCCTGGTGCGCTGGTCGCAACTGTTTCCCAACATCACCCGGGTGATCGGCATCACTGCACTGACCATCATGGCCATCGTCGGCGCCATGTCGTTGTTGACCGTGGTGGTCGGCGTTGCACGAATGACCTGGTTGGGGCTGGTGTCGGTGTGGAAGGTTGTCCAGTTGCTCAACCTGCGCACGGTCGCCGGCTTCGTCCTGCAGAAACTGGCGATCCTGGCTTACATGGCCGTGATCTACACGCTCAGCGCCGGCCTTGCCCTGGTGCGTGGCGCCATGCTGCTGTGGCAGGGCGCGATCTGGCTGGTCAACGCGGCACTGTTGGCCAACCCGATGGTTTGGGTTGTGGTCGGTGTTCTCGCATTGGTGGCGGTCATTGTCGCGGCGGTTCACTACTGGGACGAATGGACGTCTGCCCTGATGAATACGGCCGCGTTCCAGTTCGTCGCCGACAAGCTCCAGAAGCTGTCCGACTGGTTTAACTCAATGGGCGGTTGGTCAGGCATGGCCAAGGCGGCATGGGACAGCATCGTCGGCATTTTCACCACGGCCGTTAACGGCGTGATCGAGCTGCTGAACAGCATCCCGGGCGTAAACATCGAAGCGCGTTTCGGCGGCATGCCTGAAGTGCCTGGCGTCGATGCCGCGACCAATGCCGCTGACACCGCCAACGCGGCGCAGAAAGCCCAGCAGACCATCAACGCGGCAATCCCCAGCCTTTCGCCGGCGCGCCCTTCAGCGGTGCCGACCGGTGGCTTGCTGACCAGCATCCAGAACAACAACAGCAGCCAGAGCAAGGGCACGCATGTGGAGAACGTGAACATTCACACGGGCAAGGCGATGACCCCGTTGGAGATGGAAAACATGGTCGCCATGGCGGTCGGCGGATGAGCGAATACATAGACCTGTTGATCGTCGACAACGACCTGGCACTGGATCCGTCACACCAGCCGTTGCTCATCGATGACCGCGCCTGCATCGCCCAGGACATCGCTCACATGATCCGCGACAGCGGGTTGTTGGTGACGCTGGTCGCTGAGCGCGATCGGCTGCGGCAGCGCGACTGCATCCAGCAACTGGAACTGCTGGTCGAGAACGATCAGCGCCTGGTGCCCGGTACGGCACGCATCACCCAGCAGGAACCGGGCGTGTACCTGGTCACTGCGAAAACCCTGAAATTCGGTTCGATTGAGGTAAGTCTGTGAGCCAGGTCGATTTTAAAAAGGTGATCGCCGACGCCGGCATCCCGACCACCGAGGCCGGTTTGAAGGCCGCGTGGGAAAAGGAGGTTGAAGCCCAAGGCGCGAAGGTGGCCAACACCAGCAGTTATTCGCCGTTCTGGCGGGTGATGACTGCGCTGGTGACCAAACCGGTGTTGTGGCTGCTGGACTTTCTGTGTCTGTCAGTGCTGCCGAACTTCTTTGTGAAAACGGCGGTGGACGCCTGGCTGGACATGCTCGCTTGGGCGGTCAACGTCGAGCGTAAAGGCGCGACCAAAGCCCAAGGCAAATTGCTGTTTACCCGGGCCGTGCCGGACGGCGTGCTGGAGCTGGAAAAAGGCATTGTGGTGCAGTCAGCGGCCATCAACGGCAACGTCTACAAACTGATCACCACGGCGCCGGCGATATTCGCAGCAGGCCAGCTGCAGCTGGAAGTGCCGGTGGAGGCGATCGAGTCCGGCAGTGGCTTCAACCTCGCCCCGGGTTACTACGCGATCTTGCCGGTGCCCATCCCCGGCATTGTCCAGGTGGTGAACAAGGACGGTTGGCTGGAATCACCAGGTGCGGATCCGGAACCGAACGACCAGCTGCGTTTGCGTGTGCGCAATCAGTTCTCGGCGGTGAACCAGTGGCACACCGACGCGGTGTATCGCGCCATGATCTCGGCCTTCCCGGGCGTACGTCCGGACGGCGTCTATTTCGAACACGGCGCACCGCGTGGGCCGGGCAGTGCGAACGCCTATGTGCTGTTTGACGCGGGTGTGCCGGCGGCCAGTTACCTGGAAAAGATCAACGCGCATATCCGCGACCAAGGCAACCATGGCCACGGCGATGATCTGCTGGCCATGGTCATGCCGGAAACTCTCTCCAGCATGGTCGTGAACGTCTGGCCGTTCCCGAATCAGACGCCAGAGCAGAAAGCCACACTGAAGCAGGAGGTGGAATTCTTTGTGCGTGCTGCCTTTCGCGAAAGCACCCCCCGCGACTACCAGCCCACGCTGACTTATCCGCAAGCGCGATTCAGCAAAAGCCGCCTCTGCACCGAGCTGCACGAACAATTCCCAAACATTGAAGCCGTGAAAATCACGCCGATGGTGGATGCGGTGAATGGTCTGTCTATTCCTCGACTGGAGAACCTGACGGTGGTGATTCAGTGATCAAGATCAAATTGCCGTTCTGGCTTGAAGGCACAGAGCTTTCAAAGCTGGTCAGTGCTGCACAGGCGTGGTGGGAAACCGTCACCGGCTGGCTGCGCTGGCCCTATTCGCAGATCGATCCCGACACCTGCCACATGAGCATTCTTGAACTGTGGGCCTGGCAGCGCGACGTGACGCGCTTTCAAGGTGAACCGGAATCCCTGTTCCGACTGCGGGTGAAATACGCCTTTATCAACTCCGTCGACGCCGGCAGCACCGCCGGCCTCAAGCGCATATTCATGCGCCTTGGCGTGGGTTACGTCGAGATCGAGGAGCGCCAGCCCGACCGGGATTGGGACGTCGTACTGCTGAAGTTCAGCAACGCTCAGTTGTCGCTGAACCCTGAACTGTTGCGTGTGCTGATTCAGCAATACGGCCGCACCTGTCGCCGTTATGACTTCGTGACCATCACCCCCGTGGGGCTGCAAATCGCCCTGATCGACTTCAACGACGACCAGCAAACGCTGGTTGCCAGCCTGTAGGAGCGCACCGTGAGCGCCAGTATTACTTTGGCCGGCGAAAGCCAAATCGCCCTGAAACAAGGTCAACAAAAACCGCTGACCATCACGCGGTTTATCTTCGCCAACGTGCCCGACCTGAACCCTGAAATTCCGGTCGACCGCGCTGCCGGCAAACCGCCGGCGGGGCAGATTGTCCACGTCTACGACATCCCCAAAGAAAACGCCGGATTCGTGAATCCCAACCAGGTCGTGTACAGCGCCCAGTTGGGGTCGGATATCGGCGACTGGGACTTTAACTGGGTCGGCCTTGAGGATGCGGACGGCCTGCTGTTCGCCGTCTCCTATGTCCCGCTGCAGCAGAAGCGCAAGAACATCCCACCGCAGCAGATCGGCAACAACGTCACCCGAAACTTTCTGGTGGCCTATGACGGTGCCATGCAACTGACCGGCATCACGATTGATGCCAGCACCTGGCAGCATGACTTCACCGTGCGCCTTGCCGGCGTCGATGAGCGTGAGCGGCTGAGCAATCGCGAGCTGTACGGGCGCGCCTGTTTTTTCGGTAACTCGCTGGCATTCGGCAAGAGCGAAAACGGGTTTCAGTTGGGCGCGGGTACTGCCTACATTGAAGGCATCCGCGTTTTGCTGGCGAAGCCTTTGCCGTTCACCGGCGTTATTCCTGCTGGAAAAATCTCACTCGACGTCTGCCTGGAACGGCAGTTGAACGATCGGGTAGCGACGTGGAAAGTCGTCTATGGCGAACAGGCCGACTACACCGACGCCGCCGGCGTGCGCCATTACTGCGTTCCGATCGCCCATTACACGTCCCCGACCGCGTTCTGGGACGAGCGTCAGCCCGAGCCAATCGCTGGGCCACTCGTTCAACACTTCGCTGCGCGTGAGGGTGATTACGCGAATCTGCGCGCCAGGGGCACGACAAAAGAGGACGTGGATCTGGGCAACCTGCCCAACGCGAAAAGCGATGATCCGGACACGAACAGCAGCCAAATCTTGGCGACGACCGCAGCCCTAAACAAACTCAAAACGCAAGTCGGCGATACCTTGAGTGGCATGGTGGCGGCGTTCGCCATCAGCTGGGCGCCGGCGGGATGGCTGAAGTGCAACGGGGCGGCGGTGTCACGCACAACTTACGCACGCCTCTTTTCATGGCTCGGAACGCTTTACGGCGCGGGTGACGGATCAACCACGTTCAACTTGCCAGACATGCGCGGCCTGTTTCCCCGAGGTTGGGACGATGGACGCGGCGTGGATCCCGGTCGGGGTTTCGGATCGTTTCAGGACATGGCTCTTCATTTGCACGCTCACACAGCCTCGGCCGCTGCTGTAGGTGATCACTTGCACACCGCCTGGACAGATGCGCAAGGCAACCACGTCCACAGCGCCTGGACTGATGCCCAGGGTAACCATGACCACGGGTTCCGAACTGTCGATAACGGTGCCGGCGTGAACGTTGGTTACCCAGCAGGCGGCAGTGTCTGGACGGAGCTTGAGATTGGTGGCGGGAAGAATGCCGACGGGCGACCGATGCGAACCGACTACCAGGGCAACCATGCACACAACGTCGGCATCGGCGCCGCTGGCCAGCACGCGCACAACGTTGGTGTCAGTGGCGGCGGTGCCCACACCCACGCCGTGACCGTCGCCGCCAACGGCGGTACCGAAACCCGGCCGAAGAACATGGCCCTTCTTTTCTGCATCAAGTATTGAGATCGAGCATGACGGACAAACTCGTTTATCAGACCGACCATCTAGGCATCTTCATCGGTGCAGTGGAGGCCGACGAATCGCCGCTGGAGCCGGGCGTTTATCTGATCCCCGGTGGCTGCGTGGAGACGGCGCCCCCTGCGATTCCGGAACACAAAGCCGCGTGGTGGAACGGCAAAGCCTGGCAGCTTGTGGATTACCTCGGCGGCGTCATGGTTTACAGCACCGAGACCGGAGAACCGCTAACGCTGAAAGGCTTCGAACCGGTGCCGTCCGGCTACACCATGCAAAAGCCCGGGCCGAATCAGATCTGGAAAGACGGCCAATGGGTCGACGACATTGAGGCTGTGCTGGCTGCTCTGCGGGACAAGAAACTGCAAACGATCGCCACCGACTGCACGGCCTTCATCGCCGGTGGCTTCAATTCCAGCGCCTTGGGCGAACCGTACCGCTACAGCAGTGCGATTGATGACCAGGTGAATTTAAACGGCCAGGTGCTGCTGGGCCTGGATGACGTCTACCCGTGTTATGACGCCGCCCAGATGCTGGCCTTCCGGCCGCATACCATCGCCCAGTTGCAGAAAGTCAGCCTTGACCTGGTGCGCTTCCGGCAGGCAGCACAGCAGCACGCCGAGACACTGCGCCAGGCTGTGGCAAAGGCGCAGAAAGACAAAGATCTGAAGGCCATGAAAGCCATCACCTGGACGCCGCCGGCATGAGCTGGGCACCGGTGACGATGCGCTGGCCAGAGCAGGCCACGCAATGGATGGGCGAACTGTCAGCCGCCAAGGATCTGGCTGGCGGAGAGCTGGCCAGCACCGCCCAGCGCCTGGCCGGACTGAGCGGGTTGGCCAATACCAGCCCGGGGCCGGTCGGTGATGCCGCAAAAGGCGCGATCAAGGCCGGACGCGCAGCGCTGGCCGAGCAGTTGGGCCAGGTGCCGGCGTGTCTGGTTGTGACACCGTTTCAAAGGGGCGTTGGCCAAGGTGCGGGCTATCAGCGCTTTCTGTCAGCGCCCAACGCGCTGGAGCATCTCGCCAAGAAGCTGGAAGACGCCAGCGACAGCGGGCGTCCGACTGGGCCGCAATACGCGCTGTCGATCCTGTTCCTGGGCACGCGCCTGGAACAGCTGGCCAGCGGCTTGGCGCGATTCAATGCACTGCTGCCGATTCCTGACCTGGTGCGCACCGAGCGCCGGGCGCAACACCTGCTGAAGCTGGAAAGCGAAAAGTGGGAGATCCCCGGCGCCGGGCCGCTGCCGCGCTGGCAGGGTTTGCCGCTGGAACGTTGCACAGTGGTCAAAGCTGCCAAACAGTCCATGGCCGGCCAACTGGCGGTGCTGGAGGGCTACGCGGCCGACAGCTCGCCGTTGGCCGATCTGGCGGCGCTGGCAGCGCGCAAGAGTGCCCAGCAGCAGGGACGGGATAAACAATTGGCTGACCTGAAAAAGCTTTTGGCTGGGGGAAACCCTGACGTCAGCATGCGCGCGCGGATGATCGGCCCGGGCACCGCTGGCGAATTGCGCCGCGAACTGTTGGCCGGCGACGCCCCGGGCCACGAATGGATTCAGTGCGCCGGCCTGTTGTTGGTCGGCAGCAAAGAAGGGCTGAGTTTTGTCCAGGAGCTGGTGGGCCTATGACGCTGCTACTCGACGGGCAAAAAGTCCAAGGCAAGAACGTCAAGGTCACGGCCAATCTACGCATCGAGAGCGGCGACATGTCCGGCCAGACCAGCAACACCGACAAGGCCCACAAGGGCTTTAAGCCCAAGACGCTGGCCGTCTCGCTGATGATTCCCTTTGTGGATAAAACCCAACTGACAGATCTGATGCGCATGGCTGAAACCACGGCCAGCGGCGGGCAATTGCACCTGTACCGGATCGTGAACGACACGGCGGAAGCCTTCGGCGTGCGTCAGGTGGAATTCTCCGACGGCGTCAGCGCCCGGGAAGCGGACACCCTGAAGGCCTGGCTTGTGCAATTCACGCTAAGCGAGCGCGAATCGAACCCGGAGAAAGTCGAAGGCCGGCGCGCCGGCAACAAGGTAGACGCTCAAGGCGCCCCGGGTAGCCCGGTCGGTGACGGCGGTGCCGGCAACGGTGAAGGGACCAGCGACAACCCCGCGCTGAGCGGCTTCGAAAAGGTGCTGGGACGTGTGGATAAGTGGCTGGGCGGGAGTGAGCCGACGTGAAGCTGCACAAGATACTTTCCATCAACGGCGCCCCCATCGCTCTCATCAAGGAGGACGTCAGGCTGGACGCTACCAGCCCCGGCCGGGCGAACTTCACCGTTCAATCCTCTGTGCCGCTGAAAGGGCTGGTGACGCTGGATATCGGCTACAACGAGGGCACGCTGCAACGGCACTTCATTGGCTACATCGAGCGCTGCACGGCCGCCAATGCGGTCGAACAGGTGCTGTTTTGCCGTGAGCTGGCCGCCGTGCTGGCCAACCCGTTGCCGTTGAACTTGCGTCATGTGGATCTGCGCGGCGTGCTGGCCCAGGTCAGCGAACAGACCGGGCTGCGCTTTCGTGTCCCCGATCGGCCTTATGCCAGCGTGAAGGCGCCGTATTTCTACAGTCTCGCCGCCGGTTACCAGGCGATGGACAGTTTGGCCCGAGTGTTCAGCATTCCCGACTTCACCTGGCACCAGCTGGGCAACGGGGAAGTGTTCGCCGGCAGTTGGGCTGACAGTTTTTTCGGCGCACGTGCGCCGCTGCAGATTCCCACGGAGCTGTTCGACGGCTACCAGGGCAACCAGAGCGCCATGGTCGCCGCCCTTCCCGGGTTGCGACCAGGTGCAACAATCAACAACGGCGAGCGCATTACCACCGTTGCACTCACCAACGACCAGATGGCCATACGATGGACGACGCAATCCGCCGCTCTGTAGAGCGACAATTTCCCGAACTCACTGGTGGTTACCACCTGCCGCGCTTTGCCCAGGTTACCGCCGTGGCCGACGCGCCGGCGGACGCCGGACTGTGTGACGACTTCCGGCCGCGCTATGCCGTGGACATCGAAGTGCTTGGCCCTGACGATGAACCAGACCCTGCCATGCCGCCGCTCACTGGCGTTCCGTTGCCGCTGCCCACCGGTGGCGAGGAAATGGGCATTTACGCCTTTCCAGAGGAAGGCACGCGGGTCGTGGTGTGCTTCGCCTACGGCCTGCCGAACAAGCCCTACATCCAATCGATCTTGCCGCATGGGCTGAGCATGCCGAAGGTGCCGAAAGGTGATCAGGTGTGGCAACACAGCGCTGCCGCCCAGCAGCGCGTCGATGCCGACGGAAACTGGCTGCGTCAGACCGATGGCAAGATCCGTGACCAGGCGATCGAGCGCGAGGTTGAAGCCCTGGATAACCGCGAGCAGTTCCAGAGTCACACACGGGCGGTGGACGATCATTCAAGCGAAACGGTGGGTGGGGTGAAAACGATCGAAGCGCTGGGCGCGCTCAAGCT